>NZ_JBIMSN010000119.1:0-31252 GCF_043944905.1 Antrihabitans spumae | reverse complement strand
ACAACCTGTCCCGCATGTATGTAGACATCAGATGTCCCATATGTGTGTGGACTCAACAGAGGCCAGGACCTCCGAAAGGACTCACGAGCCGCGGAGCGGCCTATAGCGCACGAAGAGTTGCGTCACGACGTTCGCACCGACCAGCGCAATGTCGACGTCGCGGAGACTGTTTGCGGCGATACGCCGAATGTGGTCGAGCGAGACGTCGGGCTCGGCGACGACGGTGATCCGGAGTGTCCGCCGACCTCGATCGACAATTGCACGGGCAGAGGCAGATTGGATCGCTGGATGCTGGGCGATCATCGTTGCGACGGCATTGCCGACCTGCCCCGTACTCACCGTCAGTGTGCCGAGTTCGTCGGTACCGTCGACCTCGACCGACCCGAGCCGGTGTCGCCGCAGGTTTGCCAGCAGCAACCACACGCCGAGGATCAGCGCGCCGACCGCAACTCCGGCGATGACCCAGTCCCACCAAACCTGTTGCGGAGCAAGCTGGTACCAGCGTCTGTCGGCGTGGGCGAAGACGTCGCGGGCAATCTCGACGCCGCCTCGCCACAGCAGTAGCAGCGTGCCCAGCACAAGCAGAGCAAGTGCGACGACGAGTAACACCGCTCTATCGATACCGACGATCAGGCGGTTCATCGGCGCTGCGAGTTGTCGATGGCGACAAGCACTTTCGGAGCCTCGGCCAGTTCGGTGAAGGACTTGGTCACCGCTGTCTGCACCGCTCCCGTGATAGTGGCTGGATCGCGTCCGTCGGTGACGATCTCGACCTTGGCTGTCCGTCTGCCGACCGTTGTCTGCGCGCGGCGGACGCCGTCGACATGCGTTGCGGCCGAGGTGGACAGTCTCGCGACGTCGGTGGGGCGCAACCACATCGGCAAGGGTCCGGCAGTCCGAAAGTGTGTGCGTGCGCGCGGTTTGGCAGCGACGAACAACAGGCCGATGCCGACGACCACCGCAGCGATCGAGGCGGGCAGCATCCAGCCTTCCCAGGTGATTCGGCTGAGCCACTCGAAGCTGTTGCGGATCCAGGGAGCTTCGTCGACGACGTCGCGTTCGATGAAGAACTCGCGCCCGGCGACCACGCTGATGGCGATGAGCAATCCGGACACGATGATGGCGAACGGCGCGGCGAGTGGTCGTGCGAGCGGTTCACGCGGACCTTTGGTATCGGCACCTGTGGTGGTCATTCGGTGGCACCTGCCGCGAGTGGGGGCGGCAGTTCGGCGACGATCTCGGTGTCGATGTTCGCGACCACGTCGGCGACGGCGACGTCGACGCGAGAGGGGTGCCGCCCGGTGAGGCGGACGACCTCGGTGACGACGCGATCTCGGACCTGCCCGCAGACCGCCGCGATGGGACTCGGCCATTCGACTGCGATGTCGACGCGAATGTTGGGGTGCTCGGACGCCATGTCGACGACGGCGCGTGGCAGGTCACGACCGGTGAGATTGCCGAGTCGAGTATTGCTCCTGATCACGCCGGGTATTTCGAGTGCGGAGATTTCGACTATCCGCATCGCTGCGCGATTTTTGATCGTGAGCGTGCCGCGTTGGCCGGGGTCGTCGGCCTGGCTACCCGAGGCCTCGGTCGCGGACAATCCGTGGTCAGCCACGACCTCGGCCCCGGAGCAGCGCGCTGAGGTCGATCGTGCCGTCGCTGTGGGCGCCGATGACCAGCCCGATGGCGCCGAGCACGAGCGCGAAGAGGAACCCGCCGAAGCCGCCGACGATCCCGGCGATGGCGAGCAGTAGGCCTGCGAAAAGTCCGAGTACCGCGTGAGTCATCGAAGCGCGCCTTCCACAGCGGTACGGGTGTCGCACTCGATCGTGGCGGCCACTACTGCACTCTCGGTTTCGTGGTCTCGATCGACTCGACGATGTCGTCGTCACCCTCGAAGTAGACGTCGTGCACCGTGATGTTGACCTCGGTGACCTCGAGTCCCGTCATACGTTCGACCGCGGCGATCACGTTGCGCCGAATGGCTGCGGCGAGTTCGTGGATGGCCGTGCCGTAGTAGGCGACGATGCCGATGTCGACCGCGGTCTGTCGCTCACCGACCTCGACCGAGACGCCTTGCGAGAGATTGGTTCTGGCGCTGGGAATCGATTCGCGTAAGCGGCCGACGACTCGTGCCGCGCCGCCGCCGACGTCGTGCACTCCGCTGATCTCGCGGGTCGCGATTCCGACGATCTTCGCTACGACCATGTCGGCGATGACGGTGCGACCCTGCGGGTCGGGGACGTTCGCCGCTGCCTGGTCGACGGTGGTCAATCGATTGAGTACGGGATCGG
This sequence comes from Antrihabitans spumae, assembly GCF_043944905.1. Classification (NCBI taxonomy): domain Bacteria; kingdom Bacillati; phylum Actinomycetota; class Actinomycetes; order Mycobacteriales; family Nocardiaceae; genus Antrihabitans; species Antrihabitans spumae. The sequence continues at coordinate 28,955 of NZ_JBIMSN010000119.1, read as the reverse complement.
TCATCGCACGCCTCGCTGTTGATAGTCGAATACTGCCGAACGGAGATTCGTTTCGAGTTGCACAATCGGATCGTGCCACGAGCATTCAACGCTCGAGGCCCGACTGTGGTTCCTTCTGCGGAATCCCCGTGTCGGGATCGAGCTAAACCGAAAAGCTCGCGCAACCAGCAGCTACGTGAACGGGCAGCCGTTGCCCGACTTCACCCGCGTGACGAAGTTGGGGCGGATATCGAGATTCGGCGGGTCGTAGTACCGGTGGAACGTGGGCGTGAGTCCGGACGACATCGGCGGGTTGACCCAGGACCAGTCCGTCGGGCATTCCCTGCCCGCTTTGGCTTCGCGTTCGACGTGGTCGATGAACTGTTTGGCGACGGTGTGATGGTCGACCATGTAGACGCCGGCAATCCGGTAGCTGTGGATGATCGCGCGGTTGAGCTCGACGAGGGCACGGTCGCGCCAGAGCGTGCGGTCCGAGCTGGTGTCCAGTTCCAGCCTGCGGGCGATCTCCGGCAGCATGTTGTAGCGGTTCTCGTCGCTGAAGTTCCGTGCGCCGACCTCGGTGTTGACGTACCAGCCGCTGAACGGTGCCAGCGGGTAGGTGATGCCGCCGACCTCGAAGTCCATGTTGGACACTGCCGGCACCGCGTGCCATTTCAGGGCGAGTTCCTCGAACCAGGGGTAGTCGGGGTGCACGATCGGTACCTCGAGGACTAGTTCGGGAGGCACGTCGAACCAGCGCAGCGGTTCGTCGGGTGTGCTGATCAAGATCGGGAGTACGTCGAACCGCGTGCCGGTGCCACGCCAGCCCATCCGCGTGACCATTTCGGTGATGTCGACGTGAGCGGGATCGCCTGTCACCGTGCCGTCGATGTTGCGATAGCCGGCATAGCGGATGAGCTGCGGACTGACGATTCGGTACTCGCGTCCGTCGGGCAGCGGCGGCGGGCCGACGGTGATGACCGATTGCAGGGCGCCGCCGTTGGTGGCGAGGCGAAGGTGTTGCCAGCAGGCTTCCGCAATGGCTTCGGGCGTGACGGCAGCGCGCGCATCGATCAGCTTCAGTGTTCGCCAGTGTTTGCGGCCGACGCAGCGCGCGTGGTTTCGCCACGCAAGTTTGGCGCCGACGAGGATTTCCTCGGCGCTCTGCTCGTAGCGTCCGGTGCTTTCGAAGGTGGCGAGAACGTTGAGTCGTCGGCTCGTCGGCAGGTGTGACAGCTCGGGCAGATTGTAGAAGTCGATGCATTCGCGCAATTGTCTGCGGCGGTCGTGCTCGACGGCGTCGGTTCGCATTTCGGTGCCCTGGGCCTCGGATAACGGTAGTTCGAGCTGTTTAACTCCGAAGGAAGTCGGCATGATAAAAATACTCCCTTTAATGCGTTGCTAACTATTTGCTATAGCAGGCCCCGGGCTCGAGGCTAACCGAGGGTACCGCAATGAGAGGATTCCGCTGCTAGAAAATCTCGCATACACTTGCGCCCTGAACCGATCGGCACATGCCGCGGGGCTGCGCGACTCGCTATCACCTGCGCGAGGGAGCGTTCGAGTGCGGAACGGGGTTAATACAGCATGGATTCGAGAACGATCTCGCTGGTCAGGACGACCTTCAAGGCGGTAGCCGCCAGCGAAGACGGTCCTGAGAAGCTGACGAAGTCCTTCTATGCTGTCTTGTTCACCGACAACCCGGGCGTGCGGGATTTCTTTCCCGCGGCAATGGATACCCAACGTGATCGCCTTGTAAAGGCCCTTGCCTACGTGGTCGACCGTCTCGAAGACCCAGGCAACCTGCTGCCTTTCCTTGCGCAACTCGGCAGGGACCATCGCAAGTACGGAATCGACGATTCGCACTACCGCGCCGTCGGCAATTCGTTGATCAAGGCGCTCCGCAACTTCGCGGGCACCGAAATGTGGACCGAAGAGGTCGACAAAGCGTGGACCGAAGCGATCGGCGTCATTGCCGCGACGATGATCGGTGCGGCCGCGTCGGAGAGCAACCCGCCGGTGTGGGGCGGAACGGTCGTCGAGCACAGGGAAATTCTGCGTAACTTGGCTGTCGTCCGGCTACAACTCAGCGAACCCATGTACTACGCCGCTGGTCAGTATTTGAGCGTGCAGATTCCGTCGCGTCCCCGGATGTGGCGCTACCTGTCACCTGCGAATCCTGCCAACGAGCAGGGCGAGATCGAGTTCCATGTTCGTGGTGTTTCGGGTGGTTGGGTCAGCCCGTCGATCGTCGGCCACGTCAACGTCGGCGATCAGTGGCTCGTCGGATCGCCACTCGGATCGCTCGGTGTCCCGCCGCACCCGACACAGGACATGTTGATGGTCGGCTGCGGTACCGGCATCGCACCACTGCGAGCGCAGGTCATGGAAATGGCGTCGCGACGCAACAACCCGCGGGTCCATGTCGTCGTCGGCGGTCATCACCCCTGCGACCTCTACGACTACGCGACGCTATGGCGCCTGTCGCAGACCAACCCCTGGCTGACGGTCACGGCGGTCACCGAGAACAACGACAATCCGTGGTGGTATTACGGCGGATCGCAGGCCGACCTCGCGGGCATGGATAGTCCACTCGTCGGACAGATCGGCAAGGTCGTCGCGAGCATGGGGTCGTGGGCCGACCGCGACATTCAGATCGCCGGCTCCCCGTCGATGGTCCAGACCACGAAGTTCCGGATGATGGCCGCGGGTACACCGACCGCGAACATTCGGCACGATCCGCTGTACTGAACAAAGCGGTACTGAACAAAGCGGTACCGATCAGCCGCGAAACCCGGTCACCACGGGTCGTAGCGGATGTTCTCCATCGGTGTGCCCGATTCGGTCAGTCGATCGATCGTCGCCCGCGTCATGGCAGGGGATCCGCACACGAACACCTGGTGGTCGGCGAATTCGCCGTGAGCGCTGACGACATCGCCGAGCGTTCCTTGCAGAACTTCGTCCACGGTGAAGCCGATGTCGGACTTCGTATGCTCGTACCACTCGTCTTTCCACGGCGGATCGAACAGCTCCTCGACGACGGGAACCACGGTCAGCCACGGCAGGTCGGCGGCGAGTAGCGACAGCATGTCGGAGGCGTACAGGTCCCGTGGGCTGCGGCCACCGATGAAGAGATAGACGCGCGGCGGATCGGTGCGCCGGGCGACATCGAGTAGCAACGATCGAAACGGCGCCAAACCGGTCCCGCCCGCAATCATGACCACATCGCGGCCGGTGTCGTCGATGCGAAGCCGCCCCGCCGGTTCGGTGATCTCCCAGACGTCACCCGGTGTCGTCTCGGCGACGGTCGTGCCGCTCACCCACCCCGCGGGCACCGTGCGTACGTGAAACTCGAGCTTGCCGTCCAACGACGGTGGTAACGCCGGTGACAACCGCCTCGTGACGCGTGGATGCTGTGGGACTCGCACCGAAACATATTGTCCTGCAACGAAAGGGACGACATCACCGATCAATCGGACGACGGCTAGGTCGTGCCGGAGGCGGTGATGTTCGACGACGGTTGACTTCCACACCCGGCCAAGTATGCCGGTCTCAGACCGGGTCGTGCTGGATGCGAGAAGCGGGTGTCCCTGCATCGAGAAGAGCTCGGACCGTCGACGAGATCATCGTCGGCGAGCCGGCGACCTGGATCTGCCGGTCCGACCACGAGCCGAAGCTCGCGACGATGGACCCGATCTCGCCGGTCAGCCGTTGATGCATACCGAAGGGCGGCTCGATCGTCGGGCCGGTGTGCCACCACGGGTCGGTGTCGAATTCGGAGATCGGTACGACGGTCAACCACGGGTTGCTCAGCGAGATCTGCCACAGCGTCCCGAGGTCGTAGAGATCGCACGGGAAGCGGCCACCGACGAACAGGTGCACGCGGGGGTTGATGCCCCGGGTTGTCATCTCCATGATCTGTGCGCGCAGTGGCGCGATCCCCGTGCCGGACCCGATCATCAGAACGTCTGCGCCGCTGGTCAGGTCGACGCGCAACCCGCCGAGCGGTGCGGCCATCGTCCACCGGTCCCCGACCTGGGTCTCGTTGACCATCGACGGACTGACCCAGCCGCCCGACACCTTGCGGACGTGAAATTCGAGTTCGCCGTAGTCGTTAGCGGGTATTGCGGGGGAGAGGTAGCGCCACATCCTCGGCCGTTGCGGCGTTCGGACCGGAAGGTATTGCCCCGTGTCGTACGGGACGGGGACGTCGGCTTGGAGTCGGACGACGGCCAGATCGTCGAGGATCTTGCGATGTTCGACGACGGTCGCCTCCCAATGCGACGGCAGGTCGTCGGAGTCCGCGCCGTTTGCCATCGAGGTGACGATGAGGTCGATCACGTCGAGCCACGCTTCGTCGATCGAGTTCGTCCAGAACGCGGGCCCGGTGTACGCGCGCAGCGCCGAATGCAGAGCGCGGCCTGCGAGGGGATAGTGGTCGCCTTCGACGCCGTACTTGCGGTGATCACGGCCGAGCTGTTCGAGAAAGCCGACAGCGCGTTCGGTGTCGTCGAGAATGTCGAGCAGGTACGAGATCGCCGAGACCAGGCGCTCGCGCTGCATGTCCATCGCGGCCGGAAACAGCTGGCGGAGAATGGGATTCTCACCGAAGAGGAATCCGTAGAAGCTGTTGGTGAGGCGATCGCTGCCGTTGGTCGTCTCGGTGACCGAGCGAAAGTTGGACCGCACCTGTGCGATCGCTCGCAGGTTCACTTAGCCGACCTCCTTCCGGAGCCTCTCGGGTGTGGAAGGTACCGACACACATTATCCACACTTCGTGTGCCGTCCCGAGAACACGCTGGCGGTGGCCGCGTCAGTAGCGCTCAGACGGTGAGCAGCGCTGCTTCGGCTGCACCGAACATGGTCTTCTTGATGGCGCCGAGGGTCCCAGAGTCCTTGCCGACGAGGGGCGTCGCGATCTCGATTGCGGCTCCGACAAGCGCGTCTTCGGTCGCTACGCGGTCGACCAGGGCTGCGGCCAGCGCGTCTTCGCCGCCGTAGCGTCGACCTGTCGTCATCGATGCGACGGCGGTCTGGGGAGTGGTCTTCGCCTGAATCAGTGCGGCCATGCCCGTCGTGAACGGGATGCGGATGTCGACCTCGGGAAAGCAGAAGAAGCCGCGGTCGGACCGCATGACGCGGAAGTCGTGGGCCATGGCGAGCATCGAGCCTGCGCCGAAAGCGTGACCGTTGACGGCGGCGACGGTTGGAACGGCAAGGGTGAGCACACGGGCGAGAACCTTCTGCACCTCGCCGACGTATTCGCCCATCTTCTCGCCGTTGGCGAGCAGCCAGTCCAGGTCGAGGCCGTTGGAGTAGAACTTGCCGCTACCCGTGGTGATCAGCGCGGTCGGCTTGCCGGCGAGGACGGTGTCGAGGGCGGCGTTGGCCGAGTCGAGCCATTCGAGCGAGAAGCGATTCTCGGTGTCGCCGAGGTTCAGGACGGCGATGTTGTCGCGGTACTCGAGTGTTGCCACCATGGCTGTGCTCCCGTTCTGTCTAGAATTCCGACTCTAGAATATGTATTCTAAGAATGTCAACGCCGAGCAGCCGGGAGGAAGTATGGCTCGTGTCACCCACTCGACCGACCACCTTCTCGACTGCGCGCGCGACGTTCTGCTTGCCCGAGGCGCTCGCGCGACGACCGTATCGGCGATCGCAGAACAGGCGGGAGCTCCGACGGGTTCGATCTATCACCGCTTCAAATCGGTCGACGAGATGCTCGCACGCGCTTGGCTACGCGCTGTCCGCGGCACGCAGTCGGTGCGACCCGACGGCACGGTCGATGCGGTCTCGATCGCACTCGCGAACTACGACCACTGTCTCGCAAACCCGCGAGATGTTCTGCTGCTGGACACCTTTCGGCTCCGCGATGTTGCCAACCTGAGCCTGGACGACGACCTGCGCGACGAGATAGCACGCGCGAATGCGGACAGTGTGCGGCTACTGCGTGCGCTCGGCGCCGACCTCCTCGGCGGCACAGGCGCGACCGACGTCGATCTGCTGACCCTCGCCGTCGTCGATCTGCCGTTCGCGTTCGCGCAGCGCTACCTGCGCGACGGTGACGTGCCTTCGCGAGCTCGGCGCGACCGACTTCCCGCCGCGGTCAGGGCTGTGTTGGATTGAGCTTGTTATACCGTCGGACGGTGCTGAACGAGGCCGCCGCGTCCAGGTCACCGTCGCTTCGAACGGCATTTCTCGACCACTTGCGACCGCCGCACGCCGCGCCGTTTTCGGTCGGTTCGTGCGCTGTCGTCGTGGGCGAGGACGAAGCGGACCGCCTGCGAGCGGATGTGGTCGACATCGTCGCTGCTGCCCCGCGGCAGGATCAGTATCAACCGACATTCGATCTGCTCTACCGGTTGTTCGACTCTCGCGCGGTGTGCGTATTCACCCGCCCGCAGGCCTCGGCGATCGGGACTCCGCAAGCGGCCATGCGCCAGTTCGCACACTCACGCGCACTGACCGACGCTCTGGCGGCAGACGGGGTGGACCTGATCGTGACGTCGGGACCTGTTGCGGGTACACCCTGGCTGCCTGCCGACGTCGTGACGGAGCCGCTGCTCCGCCTGCCCGACGCGGTCGGGTGGGCTTTTCAGGTCGACCTGAGCCAGCCTGAGCGCAAACCTCTGCTCGGTCGGCTGGTCGACCGAATGCGGGTGATCGACGTCGGTGCAACCGCCACAGGGATGCCGGACCGATGACTGGCTTCTCGCCCGGACTGCTGCAGACCCTTTGCCTGCTCCCGGTTGGTATCGGGGTGCGGATCGTCGGACTCGTCGTCGGTTTCGGCCTCGTCGCGATGTTCAAGCAGACCCGTGTGCGTCGTTCGGCGATGGCCGTCGGCGACGCCGTCAGCAACGTCTCGATGCTTCTTGCACTGCTACCGGTGCTAGCGGTTCCGGCCGGCCTGGTTCTCGGCGGTTACCGCGTGCTCTTTACCGAAGGTGCCGGCACAGGGCTGTTGCTCGGCTCGCTCGTCAATGCCGTACTCCTTGTGCCGTATCTGTTCGTTGTTCTGTTCAGTGGTGACCGGGCGCCAAGCGATACTGCGTGAGCAGCAAATCCTGTGGGATCTCGCTCGGATTCCGAGAGGTATCACCCACTCTTGCCAGGTTCCCGCAATCTTTCTAAAGTTGAGCGGAATAGACTCAACCTTGTGTGGGTTGTGATCTATGACAGGCTGCGGACCACCGTGGTCGTGTAGACCTGTCCACAGAACTAGTAGTCCTATATGTAGACAGAGGTGACCAGTGGACTCGTTCAATCCCACCACCAAGACCCAGGCGGCCCTGACGGCCGCATTGCAGTCGGCGTCGTCCGCCGGCAATCCCGACATCAGGCCCGCGCATCTGCTGGTTGCGTTGTTGGATCAGACGGACGGCATCGCCGCCCCGCTGTTGAAGGCTGTCGGTGTCGATCCGGCCGCCGTTCGGCGCGAGGCGCAGGTCGCCGTCGACCGGATGCCACGTGCGACCGGTGCGACGACAACGCCGCAACTCGGCCGCGAGTCGCTCGCCGCGATCACGGCCGCTCAACATCTGGCGACCGAGCTCGACGACGAATATGTCTCGACCGAGCATCTCCTCGTCGGCCTCGCTTCGGGCGATTCCGACGTCGCGAAACTGCTTGTCGCTCATGGGGCGACACCCGTTGCGCTGCGCGATGCCTTCACATCGGTGCGCGGTAGTGCCCGCGTCACCAGCCCCGACCCGGAGAGCACGTACCAGGCTCTCGAGAAGTACTCGACCGACCTCACCGCACTTGCCAGGACCGGCAAGCTCGACCCGGTGATCGGACGCGACAACGAGATTCGTCGTGTCGTTCAGGTGCTTTCGCGTCGTACCAAGAACAATCCGGTCCTGATCGGCGAGCCCGGCGTCGGTAAGACGGCGATCGTCGAAGGCCTCGCCCAGCGCATCATTGCGGGCGACGTGCCGGAATCGTTGCGCGGCAAGACCCTTGTCTCGCTCGACCTCGGTTCGATGGTGGCCGGTGCGAAGTACCGCGGTGAGTTCGAGGAACGGCTCAAGGCCGTCCTCGACGACATCAAGAACTCCGCTGGTCAGATCATCACTTTCATCGACGAGCTCCACACGATCGTCGGTGCCGGTGCGACAGGCGAATCCGCCATGGACGCAGGCAACATGATCAAGCCGATGCTTGCCCGTGGTGAGCTGCGGATGGTCGGCGCGACGACGCTCGAGGAGTACCGCAAGTACATCGAGAAGGACGCTGCGCTCGAGCGTCGGTTCCAGCAGGTGTTCGTCGGGGAGCCGAGTGTCGAGGACACGATCGGCATTCTGCGTGGACTCAAGGAGCGGTACGAGGTGCACCATGGTGTGCGCATCACCGACTCCTCGCTGGTCGCCGCTGCGACGCTGAGCGACCGCTACATCACGTCGAGGTTCCTGCCGGACAAGGCGATCGACCTCGTCGACGAGGCCGCGTCGCGCCTGCGGATGGAGATCGATTCGCGTCCCGTCGAGATCGACGAGGTCGAGCGAAGCGTGCGTCGGTTGGAGATCGAGGAGGTCGCACTCGCGAAGGAGACCGACGATGCGTCCAAGCAGCGGCTGACGAAACTTCGTCAGGAGCTTGCGGATTCGCAGGAAAAGCTCAATCAGCTCAGCACCCGCTGGCAGAACGAGAAGAACGCGATCGACGTGATCCGCGATCTCAAGGAACAGCTCGAGACGCTGCGCGGTGAGTCCGAGCGGGCCGAGCGTGACGGTGACTACGGCAAGGCAGCGGAGCTGCGCTACGGCCGAATCCCGGCGTTGGAGAAGGAACTTGCCGCGAAGACGGCGACCACTCCGACCAAAGAGCAGGTGATGCTCAAGGAGGAGGTCGGGCCGGACGACGTCGCCGATGTGGTTGCGGCATGGACCGGCATTCCCGCGGGTCGGCTGCTCGAAGGCGAAACCGCGAAACTGCTGCGTATGGAAGACGAACTCGGCAAGCGTGTCGTCGGGCAAGCCGAAGCGGTGCAAGCTGTTTCGGATGCGGTGCGGCGCGCGCGGGCAGGCGTTGCTGATCCGAACCGACCGACGGGGTCGTTCCTGTTCCTCGGTCCGACCGGTGTAGGCAAGACCGAACTGGCAAAAGCGTTGGCGGGCTTCCTGTTCGACGACGAACGCGCCATGGTCCGGATCGACATGAGCGAGTACAGCGAAAAGCATTCCGTAGCAAGGCTTGTCGGCTCGCCCCCCGGATACGTCGGCTACGACCAGGGTGGTCAGCTGACCGAGGCGGTGCGTCGACGCCCGTACACGGTCGTCCTGTTCGACGAGGTCGAGAAGGCGCACCCGGACGTGTTCGACATCCTGCTCGCCGTTCTCGACGAGGGTCGGCTCACCGATGGCCAAGGTCGGACGGTGGACTTCCGCAACACGATCCTCATCCTGACGTCGAACCTAGGCGCAGGTGGCGACAAGGATCAGGTGATGACGGCGGTCCGGTCGGCGTTCAAGCCGGAGTTCATCAACCGGCTCGACGACGTCGTGATCTTCCACCCACTCACCGAGGAGCAGTTGGAAGACATCGTCGACATCCAGCTTGTGCAGCTGCAGAAGCGGTTGGCGGCTCGTCGACTCACCCTCGACGTCTCACCGGCCGCGAGGATGTGGCTTGCTGTACGCGGCTACGACGCCGTCTACGGTGCACGTCCGTTGCGTCGGCTGATGCAGCAGGCGATCGGGGATCAGCTCGCGAAGCGGTTGCTTGCAGGCGACATTCACGACGGTGACACGGTGCCGGTCGGTGTCGTCGAAGATGGCAGTGCTCTGGACGTCGGGAAGTAACTTCCTGGCCTACGCTGGTGAGCTATGACGAACCCGAACGATCCTCGACAGGGTCAGCCCGGTGGTCCGGGACCGTACGGTCCCGGACCGAACGGACCCGGGCCGTTCGATGCACCGACCGAGAAGTTCGGGGATCAGAACGCCGGCTACCCGCAGGGTGGCAACTACACGAACGACCCGACCGAGGCGTACGGGTCGCCGCCCGCGAATCCGACGATGGCGTACCCGACGGCCGGCTACCCGGTCGACGGGCAGTACGGGTCGTATCCGGCTGCCGAGCCGTACGACCCGAACCGTCCGCCCTACAACAGCACACAGGCATTCCCCACGTACGACGCTCAGTACGGCGGGGATCCGTACGGCCAGCAGGGTGGCTATCCACCTCCTGGTGGGCCTGGCGGTCACCTGCCGCCGGGGTCCGGGCAGCAGCCGCCACGTAAGAACAAGGTCGGTATGTGGATCGCTGTCGCCGTTGCGGCCGTGCTCGTCGTTGCCGCAGGTGTCGGCGCTGCACTGCTGTTCGGCGGCGGCGGATCCGACGACAGCTCGAACACCGCCAGCAATTCGTCCGTGCGGCCGACTCCGAGCAGGGCGCCGACCACGCCGGGGTCGCCGTCGACCGCGGACCCGACCTTCCAGTTCCCGACGGGCTTGCAGCTCCCGAGCGGTTTGCCCGACATCGCGGGTCTCGGCGCCGCGCTCGGAACGATCACCAGCAACGACGGCTCGACGATCGAGATCGATTCGATCGACGGTTCCACGGTGACGGTCCGCACGGACAGCGATACTCAGATCATCTCGTTGAACGGTTCGAACGTGTCCGATCTGAAGGTCGGCAATTCGATCGCTGTGCAGGGCGATTCGCAGGGTGACAACGAAATTCTCGCCAAGGTCATCGTCGACACGGCGATCGATGTCGGCGGGTTCGGAAACTAGATCGGCGACCGAGACAGCTAGGGTATTGAGCGATGACCGCAATGTGGTTCGGCCTTGCAGCGATCGCACTCGTTGGTGCGGGCGCGCTCTTGTACATCGATCACATCCAGCGGCAACGGGTCGGCAGGGTTCGCCAGATCTGGGCCAAGGCGCAGGGCTACACGTACACGCCGCTCGATCCCAGCCTGCCGTCCACGTGGCGCCGTGCCGCCCTCGCGAAGCAGGATTACTTGTCCGCTGTCGACATCGTCAGTGGTGTTCGACGAGGTGAGCAGTTCTTTCTGTTCGATCTGGAGGAGACGGCGACGATCGTTGCTGTCCGCCGGGAGATCGGATCCGACGTCGATATCGATCTTCGACTCAAGTCCACACCGCCACCGCGCGATGCCGACCTCGAACTTCTCGGTGGCATCGGTCAGCGGATCATGTTCGCCACCGATCTCGATATTGCGCGGCGCGTCTGCGATCAGCGGATGGTGACGTTCACCGAGTCGCTCCCGCCCAAGCTGGGAATGTTGTGGAGCGAAGGCATGTGGACGTTGGGTTCGCTTCCCGTTGCGACCTCGGGTCGTGAGTGGGATACGGCGATCGACGCTGTCGCCCGGCTGTCCGGCATGTTGCACGTGCTCCCGCCTGCCAGCGGGCCGCACGGTTTGGCGCAGGAAGGCCACGATCCAGGTCGGCCGAGGCCGCGTCGTGCCGAAGACGCGTCCGCGCAGACTGTTCGGGTGCCCGCGCAGGGTGAGGCATTCCAGGGCGGTGACAATCACGCCCACCAGGTTCGCGATATCGGCCAGGGCGATTCGCGGGTGATGCCACCGCCGCGGTATCCGGCGCCGGAGCGAGCACGTCAGCAGCGGCCGCAACCACCACAACCGCCTGCCCCGCGCAGGCTGCCCCCGGACGACTGGACCACCCACGACGTCGATCCGCGCCGATAATCTCAGCAGGCCAGGAGAAGTTCGGTCGGACCGCTAAGCTAGCCGCCATGTCGTCCAGCGTGCCGTCGAAATCGACGCGACCTGTAGCACTTGTCACCGGTCCTACCTCGGGTCTCGGCGCTGGTTTTGCGAACAAACTTGCATCCCTCGGCTACGACCTTGTGCTCGTTGCCCGCGACGAAGAACGGCTGGCTGCGTTGGCAGCCGATCTGGACCGTCGCTACGGTGCCAAGTCCGAGATCCTGCCCGCGGATCTTGCGACAGTCGAAGGTCGAGACGACGTCGCGCGGCGCCTCGACAAGGGCGTCCAATTCCTCGTCAACAACGCAGGATTCGGGCTTACGGGCGAGTTCTGGACACTGGACCCCGAGGTGCTGCAGTCGCAGCTCGATGTCAACGTCACGGCGGTTATGCAGCTGACGAGGGCCGCGTTGCCGTCGATGATCGCGTCCGCGAAGGGCCGCATCATCAACGTTGCGAGCGTGGCTGGACTGGTGTCCGGGCGGGGGTCGACCTACTCGGCGTCCAAGGCGTACGTCATCTCGTTCACCGAGGGCCTTGCCGGTGGCTTGAGCGGTACCGGGGTCGAAATTCAGGCGCTGTGCCCAGGATTCGTGCACACAGAGTTTCACGAGCGTGCGGGCATTGCGATGGACCTGCCGAAAGTCTTGTGGCTCAACGTGGATCAGGTTGTCGCGACCTCACTCGACGACCTCGAGAAGGGCAAGATCCTCAGCATCCCCGGCGTGCAGTACAAAGTGCTGACCGCAGCAAGTCGGGTGATTCCGAAGCGTGTTGTGCGCGGGATCAACAACGTCGTCGGCAAGGGCCGCGGCCGCACCTGAGCACTGCTCGCCTAAGGTTGCAGCCATGACCGAACGCGACGATCTGGCCGCGCTTGTGCGCGAATTGGCTGTTGTTCACGGCAAGGTGACGCTGTCGTCGGGGAACGAAGCCGACTATTACGTCGACCTCCGCCGCGCGACCCTGCATCACGCTGCCGCACCGTTGATCGGAAAGTTGTTGCGCGAGTTGGTGTCCGACTGGGATTTCGATTCTGTCGGGGGTCTGACGATGGGTGCCGATCCGGTCGCGATGGCGATCATGCACGCAGAGGGCCGTCCGATCGATGCCTTCGTCGTGCGCAAAGCCGCCAAGGCGCATGGCATGCAGCGCCAGATCGAGGGACCCGACATCGTCGGCAAGCGGGTACTCGTCGTCGAGGACACGACAACGACGGGCAACTCGCCGCTCACCGCGGTCAAGGCGCTGCGTGATGCCGGAGCGATCGTCGTCGGTGTCGCGACCGTTGTCGACCGAGCAACCGGTGCCGACGCCATAATCGCCGCCGAGGGGTTGGAGTATCGCTCGCTCCTCGGTCTGGAGGATCTGGGGCTTGGCTAGCGGAGATGTGACGTCCCCGCGGGGACGTCGGCACCGGGTTCGGACGCTGGACCCGGCAGACGCATCGTACGCATAGGACCGGCCCTCGACTGCTTTTATTTACACATATAGCCCGATAAGGGATGATATGTGTATGGCTGAGCTGACCTCGATTGCGGCTGCAGAGATTTTGGGGGTCACCCCTCGCGAAGTGCGGCGTCTTGCATCCGATGGTCAGCTTCAGGGCGCGCGCCTGCTCGGTCGCACATTCGTCGTCGATGCTGAGTCGGTGCAACGGCTGGCGCAAGAGCCGCGACGTCGAGGCCGTCCGTGGAGCGAGCGGATCGCGTGGGCCGCGCTGACGATCGTCTCGGACTCGGATGCGCCATGGATCTCGGCTGTCGAGCGGACCCGGCTGATACACCGCCTACGCAAATCCAGTGTCGACGATCTGGTGTATCTCGCACGACAGCGGGCTCGGGTTCGGCGGTTTCGATGCCACACAACGATGCTGGACGACATCGCGTCCCGTGTCGTGCCAACTGGTGGGTCGGCGCTCCACGTCGACAACCTTCGACAGTGGGGCCTGACGCCTGCGCAGAAACACCTGGACGCGTACCTGCCGGTCGGTGACGTCGACGCGCTTGCGGAGCGGTTCGCGCTGGTCGACGATGCTGCGGGGAACGTGACGCTGAGAGGGGTTACTTGTTTCGATGCGTTCGCCCACGGTCGTCCACCGCTGGCCGCTGTCGCTCTGGACCTTGCCGATTCGTTGAACACCCGCGAACGGACGGCAGGACTGCGCGAGCTCGGTTCGCTCCACGCGGCGGTGTTCGGGCGTGACTGAGTCGGACCGCCCTTTATGGCATGTTCCCGCTCCGGCCGGTGGGTGGGGTCCGCCATGGCCGCAGGTGGTCGAAATCGGCCAGGTATTGCCCGGTGACCGATGGACGCTGGTCGGCGGTCTGATGGTGCAGTTACACGCCCTACATGCCGGTCTGCCGCTGGAGCGAGTGACCGTCGATGTGGACATGGTGCTGCATATCGAAACCGGTGCAACAACTTTCGGCCAGGCACGTGCGGCTCTGGAAAGCATCGGATACGAATTGCCCCGTGTACGAAGCTGGTCGGCTCGAGGGTAACGACCGGGGTCGAATTCGAGTTCTCGCCGCGCAATTGCGCGATCCAATACACCGATCATGGCTGTTGCTTCCGAGCGCATTGCGTGAGCAAGGATGGGCCGCACTGTCAGTGCTGGCACGGGATCCGTCGTGCGTCGCACGCCTCAGCCTTCGGCACTCACCCGGCGTGGCAGGTCGGCGGGCAGTGTGAAGTCGACGACGAACTCGCCGGAGCCGGCTTCGTAGCGATTCTGCGGGTCGAAGCGTTCTGGGTGGAACGAGCCGAGGGTGGGCGAATGGGTTGTCACAGCTAGCTTTCCGGCGTCGATGTCGAACTGCAGCATGCGCTGAAAACCTGTCCGACGCTCGCCCTCGACCTCGAAATACTGGTAGTCCGAAAGTAATTGCGTGACGGTTCGGCCGTCTCTACCGACGTTGTGGTCGATGACGGTCGCCTGTCCGTCGATGTGGCCCGAGAGCACCATGAACACCGAATCGTAGGGCTTTACAAGACGATTCCAGATCTGCGCGCCCGAGCTGGCGTGGATGTCGCTGAATCCCATGTTCGGTTTGTCGCCGAACTCGTTCAAGTAGTAGTGCGTACCGATCACGGCGTTGTGATCGGGATGATCGTCGAGAACGCCTTCTGCCCAACGCATCACCTTGTCCGGCGGGTTGTAGCCGAGGTAGAGCATCAGAAGCTTGGCGCCCGCAATGTCGATCAGGTCGTAGTGCGCCGAATTGTCCTCGTCGGTGAACGAATCGCCCCAGTACGGGCGATCCTGGTAGCGCTGTGGACCGAAGAATTCGTTGTACAACGCGTGGTTCTTCTCGTGCTCGCCTGGGATCATCCGACCGGCCGCGTTCCACAGGTTGTCGTGGTTACCCGGCAGCACGCCGTGCGGTATTCCGGCGTCCTCCAGGATCTTCATCGACTCGCTGGCGACTTCGAACTCCTTGCGCGCCATATCTTCTGGCCGTCCGGGCCGAATGTGACTTTGCACGAGATCGCCGGTATGCATGGAGTAGGCAACCTTGTACTTCTCGGCATTGTCGACGGTCCACTGCGTCATCGACTCGTACACCTCGGGATCGTCACGGCTGATGTACTGGGTGTCGGTGATGTGTTGCAAGGCGAAGTCGTACGACTCGGGGTTGGCAAACTGTTGATCGGGCAGCGCATTTCGCGTCTCGAAACCCTCATCGAGACGCGGACTGTCGATCACGAGTACTGCCGCCGTGCCGCTCTCGAAGCGCTCCGCGCCGGTGACCTGGGCGGACAGTTCGACCACGCCGCCTGGCGTGACCGGCGTAGCGGCAGCAACGGGTGTACCCCACGTCTGCGCCACCGCGTCCCAGACGTGCATCGCGATGTCGTTCCGATTGACCGACCGGCCGCGCCACGACACCGTCGCAGCTTCGGTCCCTGGCGTGAACTTGACCGTGTAGCGCAGATAGGGGAACTCGTCGGCGCCGGTGGTGGCGAGGGTCGACGCCGAGGTTTCGTCGAAGCCGATTCTGCGATCGGGAGCCGAGGTCTCGCTGATCCCCGCGACCATCGTCGACGACAGTGGCGCAGGATCGGCAACCAGCCCGATGGCCGGTATCTCGACGGCAGGCTGCGGAATGGGATCGTCGCCACCGCGCGCGAGGGTATCGGCACCGACGCCGTTCACGACAACGAACACCGCGACGATTCCGCCGGTCCGCCAGGTGCTCTTCACTCCTTCGAGCGTACCGGCGGAAATCCGGATTCGACTGATATGTCCGATCGGTATTTGGTCCGGACTCGGTTGTGAACGTCCGTTGCGGCGATGTTACGGCGGGCTGCGCACGCAAACCCCGGTCGTAAAACCGCCTCGGCTGGTCACCAGGATTTGTGTTACACGGCGAATAACTCGACCTGTCGTTCGTCCAATGCGAAAGGCCGCAACTCCATTGAAGCGGTTGCAGCACAACATAATTGAGTAAATCGCCGGCTACCTCACCCGTGAGCTTTCCGTCATCTGCACTTGTTCCCAATGTGACCAGACGGCAATACGCGAGGCGTGAAATTTAGCGATCAGGGCAAGGTTGCCCACTCTCCGCTTCCCAGACCTTCAGTTAGATCGCATCGTTCCAGGAGGAACCAGTGTCCGCACCGACGACAACCACAACCACCCCGACCGCCCTCGCCGAGATCGAGCAGGCCATCGAAGCGAACATCACGAAGTCGCTCGCCGAGATTCCGCACCCGTCGTTGCCGAAGGGCACTAACATCTACGGCTCGACGAAGATCTTTCCCGACTACAAGGCGGAGTCGGGCGAAAGCTACTTCACCCTCGTACACGGCATCGCACACGAATCGTCGGTGAGCTTCGTTGCGGTACTGCAGGCCACCCGCGCGCTGCGTAAAGGTTTCGAGTCGGCGATCTACTTCTACGGTCCCGGCGCGATCAACGCCATCGCCAACCGCGGCTTCCCGACCACCGGCGACAGCGGTTTCCCTGGCGAGCAGAACATCAACGACGCACTCGCTGCATTTATCAAGGAAGGCGGCAAGGTGTTCGCCTGCCGCTTCGGCTTGGCGCTGCACGGTGCACGCGAAGAAGACCTGATCGAGGGTGTCATCCCGGCGCATCCGCTCGACGTGCAGGACGCGTTGATCCACTACGCACGCAAGGGCGCGATCATCAACTCCACGTATCAGGTCTGAGGTCGGACCGATATGGGCGACGTGTCGACGCGAGTAGATATCGCGCTACTCGGTATTCGTGGCGGATCGACTCCGGTACAACGTCGTTCGGGCGCTGGGCCGAGCGACGACGGGCATGTGCTGATCGGGGGATTCGGTGCAGCACTGCCGATTCGATCCGACAGCCCCTACTCCCTTGCCGGCAACAAACTGCTCCTCGACGGCGCTGATATCGGGATGGAAATCGAGCCGATCGGTCGTCCGAAGTTCTACGACCTGCAGACGGCAGACGGAGTTTCCTACGAGAAGATCGCGAAACTGCACGGCTCGAATGTTCTTGCCACGACGGTTGTGCAGACGTGTATCCGCTACGGCGAGGACGAGCGGTGCAGGTTCTGCTCGATCGAGGCGTCGCTGGCGGCGGGATCCACCATTGCGGTCAAACGCCCTGACCAGCTGGCGGAAGTTGCCGAGGCGGCGGTCCGGCTCGACGGTGTCACGCAGCTGGTCATGACAACGGGGACTTCGGCGGCGAAGGATCGTGGCGCGCGGCATCTGGCGCGCTGCGTCCGAGCAGTGAAAGCGGTTGTGCCGCAGCTACCTATCCAAGTTCAATGTGAACCGCCCGGTGATCTGGCCACCATCTCCGAGCTGCGCGAGGCGGGTGCCGATGCCATCGGCATCCATGTCGAGTCGCTCGACGACGACGTCCGCCGAAAGTGGATGCCGGGTAAGGCGACAGTCCCGCTGAGCGAATACCGCCGGGCGTGGGCGGAAGCCGTTCGGGTGTTCGGACGCAACCAGGGTCGACGTATCTTCTCGTCGGGCTCGGCGAGGATCCGGACGAGTTGGTTTCCGGTGCAGCGGAACTCATCGACATGGGCGTCTACCCGTTCGTCGTTCCGTTTCGTCCTCTCGGTGGCACCCTCGCGGTCGACGTCGATCATGCGTCCGCGCCGGACAGGGATGTCCTCGAGGATGTGACGAGGAGGGTCGCCAAGGAGCTGCAACGCGCCGGAATGCTCGGCTCCGATCAGCGAGCGGGATGCGCTGCATGCGGTGCCTGCAGCGTCCTTTCGAGCGCAGGAGGCTGACATGACGATCACAACCGCCGATTTCAGTGTGCTGACGGGGCCGGCACGCACCTCCCACGATGCGCCCGGCTATCTGATTCGAGTGGCGGGGGCTCGTGAGTCCGCGGCCTACCGCAAGCTGCGGCACGAGTCGTTCGTCGCGCAGCAGCAACTGTTCTCGGGCAGTGATGCCGACGACATCGACGACGATCCCCGGACCCGGGTGCTCGTGGCGGTGGCGCACGACGGAACTGTGCTCGGCGGGGTCAGGTTGGCACCCGCGACTGCCGTCGACCTCGGTTGGTGGACGGGCAGCCGACTCGTCGTCGACCAGGGGCAGCGTAAGGGAACCGTCGGTCCAGCGTTGGTACAGGCAGCGTGCGCCTATGCAGAGACCAATCACGTGCTGCGTTTCGAAGCGACCGTTGCCCGGCGGTACGAGGGTATGTTCACCCGGCTCGGGTGGGTGCGGCTCGGCGATGTCGAGATCGCCAGGGCGCCGCACGTGCATATGCGCTGGCCGATCGACCGCGTCGAACGAATCGTCGCCGCCACCAAAGCGCTACTGGCAGGCGTGCTCGCACCGCTGCGAGAGCAGCCGACGGCGTTGGGTGGCAACGGCTTCAGAGGTGACGATGGTGCACCGGTACCAGGTACCGACCTGATCGCGGCATGTGACGCCATCATTCCGTCGATGGTGCAGCGCGATCCGGAATGGGCAGGGTGGTGCGCCGCGCTGGTCAATCTCAACGATCTCTCGGCGATGGGTGCCGAACCTGTCGGCCTGCTCGATGCGGTCGGTGCGCCGAACCACTCGATCCTGACGAGAGTTGTGCGCGGACTTGCCAAGGCCAGCGCGACCTGGGGAGTCCCGGTGCTCGGCGGTCACACGCAATTGGGCGTTCCGGCAGCGCTTTCCGTCACAGCGCTCGGTCGTACCGCGAATCCCGTTCGTGGCGGCGGAGGCAAACTCGGCGACGAGCTTCGGCTCACGGCCGACCTCGACGGGGGCTGGCGGCCGGGATATCAAGGTCAGCAGTGGGATTCGACGTCGACGCGGTCCAGCGTGGAGTTGCTGGCAATGGGACGTTTCGTAGCCGACACCGCACCGCACGCCGCCAAGGACGTCAGCATGGCCGGATTGGCAGGCACCACAGGGATGCTCGCCGAGGCGAGTGGACTCGGCGCCGAACTCGAGGTCGCACGGATACCGCGGCCGACCGATGCCACCCTCGGCGAATGGATCACCTGCTTTCCCGGGTTCGCCATGATCACAGCAGACCGGCCGGGCGCTCGGGTAGCGCCTGCCGGACCGGCCCACAGCGCAGTATGCGGCCGCCTCACCACGACGCCAGGAGTCAGCCTCCGCTGGCCCGATGACGCAACGACATTCGCGGTGCACAGCACCGTTACTGGATTGGGAGCATCATGAACAACGTCACGATATCGGTGGCGGCCGCCGAATTCGGCCGCGACATGGAGGCGGGTTACCGCACCATCGTCAGTCTCGTTGCTACAGCTCGGGAACGCGGGAGCCAACTGCTTGTCCTTCCCGAAGCGTGCCTCGGCGGATACCTGCCGAGCCTCGGCGGCGGGGACGAGAGCGACGAGGCAAAGGCACGTCGGCTTCGAAGCCTGCCACCTGCACTCGAATTGGACGGTCCCGAACTGCGCCGGGTGATCGACATGGCAGGCGACCTGGTGATCACACTGGGGTTCTGTGAAGCCGACGGCGACGTGCGATACAACACCGCCGTCACATTGAGCGGCGACGGCATCCTCGGTTCCTACCGCAAGGTGCATCAACCACTCGGCGAAAACCTCTGTTACGCAGCGGGAGACACCTATCGAGCCTTCGACACTCCGGTGGGCCGGATGGGTATGCAGATCTGCTACGACAAGGCCTTCCCCGAGGCAGCACGGTTGCTTGCGCTCGACGGCGCAGAGATCGTCACATCGCTGTCGGCCTGGCCGACGTCGCGCACTGCGACGGTCGAGAATCTGGAAGACGACCGCTGGAAGCAGCGCTTCGACATCTTCGATCGGGCACGGGCTGTCGAGAACCAGATCGTGTGGGTTGCCGCGAATCAGGCAGGGACATTCGGATCGCTACGGTTCGTGTGCAGCGCGAAGATCGTCGGGCCGGGTGGCGAGATTCTCGCAACGACAGGAGTCGAACCCGGACTTGCCACTGCGACAGTCGATGTGGCGGAAGTCCTCGGCCTCGCCCGCGGTGGCGGCATGTACAACCTCCGTGATCGCCGACCCGACCTCTACCACGACGTGATCGCCGAGTTCGGCGTCGTAGGCCAACCCGGGATTCCGAACGAGGTTCTGGAGACCGTCGATGCCTGAAATGACGTTCGTCGTGCAGTGGCCCGGCGGCCGCACCCAGTCCTGCTACTCGCCATCGCTGGTGATGCACGACTACCTCGAGGTCGGAAGAAGCTATTCGACAACAGAATTCGTCGACCGCGCCGCGGCTGCTCTGAGCGAGGCGAGCGAACGGGTGCGCGCGAAATACGGCGTGTACTGCACGTCGGCAATGGCGCAACTCGACGAGATCGAAGCGGTAGCAAGGATTTCGGAGCCCGGCGAGGTACTCGTCCTGTCGATGACCGGACAACTTCCCACGGATGCAACTTCGCTGAATGGAATCGCACGATGACACAACATCATGAGGTCGTCGTGATCGGCGGTGGTCAGGCCGGTCTGTCGATCAGCTGGCATCTGACGCGGCGTGGTGTCGACCACGTAGTACTCGAACGCGACACCATCGCCCACGAGTGGCTCGACAGCCGCTGGGACAACTTCACTTTGGTCACCCCGAACTGGCAGTGCGCACTTCCCGGCTACTCCTACGCGGGCGACGATCCGCACGGGTTTATGAAACGCCAGCAGGTGTACGAGTTCGTGCGCGGCTATGCGTCGAGTTTCGATGCTCCGGTTCGTGAAGGCGTTGCGGTGACATCGGTCCGGCAGTCGATGCACGGCGGCTACGACCTCGAGACGACAGCGGGCGCACTGCATGCCGGTCAGGTCGTCGTCGCGGTTGGCGGCTATCACATACCGACCATTCCGCGTTTCGCCGAGAAGCTACCCGCAACGATCCAGCAGTTGCATTCGTCGCAATATCGCTGCAGCGCAGATCTTCCCGACGGTGATGTGATGGTCGTCGGGACCGGACAATCCGGCGCCCAGATCGCGGAGGACCTGCACCTCGACGGCCGAAAGGTCCATCTGGTTGCGGGCAACGCGCCGCGGGTCGCGCGTTTCTATCGTGGTCGGGACTGCGTGGCATGGCTGCAGGACATGGGTCACTACGACGTACCGATCGACGATCAACCGGGCGGATTGGGCAAGCGTGAGAACACAAATCACTATGTGACAGGTCGTGACGGTGGCCGCGATATCGATCTGCGTCAGTTCGCGTTGGAAGGTATGTCGCTCTACGGCCGGATGATCGATGTAGTGGACGGCACGATGACGTTCGCCCCGACACTGGAAGCGTCACTCGACGCCGCCGATGCCGTAGCGGAAAGTATCAAGAATTCGATCGATGCCTACATCGAACGCGCAGGTATCGAGGCGCCGCTCGAAGCGAGGTACGTCCCTGTATGGCGGCCCGAACGCGAGATGACCGAACTGGACCTCGCCGCGTCGAACATCGGCTCGATCGTGTGGTCGGTCGGCTTCCGGACCGACTACAGCTGGCTTCGTGTCGGTGTATTCGACGGCGAGGGGCATCCGTGCCACAACCGCGGGGTGACCGCGGCGCAGGGTCTCTTCTTCCTCGGTCTGCCCTGGCAACACACTTGGGGGTCAGGCAGATTCGCCGCGGTTGCTCGCGACGCGGAGTTTCTCGCGGATCGTATCGGCGTTCGGGTACGCGACACGGCCGCGGCGTAGGGGATTGGCGTGGGGACAACTCGGATTGCGGCGCTGGCAGGACATTTCGGCCCGGACATCGGCCGGGCGTTGGAGAAGCTCGGCGGCATCCTCGAGCGGCTCGCCGCCGAAAAGGTCGATCTTCTCGTGCTGCCGGACGCGACCCTCGGTGGGTATATCGGCGATCTGCGCAACCCCGATCCCGCGTCGATACCGCCCGCTATCGATCCGTACGGACCCGAGATCCGGCTGCTGTGCTCATGGGCGCGGGACATGACCGTCTGCATCGGATTCACCGAGTCGGCCGGGGGTCTGCGCTACAACGCCGCGACCTGTCTCACCGGTGACGGGATCCTCGGTCACCACCGCAAGGTG
This sequence comes from Antrihabitans spumae, assembly GCF_043944905.1. Taxonomy (NCBI): domain Bacteria; kingdom Bacillati; phylum Actinomycetota; class Actinomycetes; order Mycobacteriales; family Nocardiaceae; genus Antrihabitans; species Antrihabitans spumae. The sequence continues at coordinate 6,782 of NZ_JBIMSN010000119.1, read as the reverse complement.
CACCAGCCTGCAGGCGAACATCTCGCGTACGCAGCGGGTTCGGGGTTCACTGCTTTCGATACGCCGGTCGGCCGAATGGGAATGCTGATCGACTACGACAAAACGTTTCCCGAGTCAGCGAGAACGCTGGCACTGGACGGCGCGACCACCATCGCTGCGCTGTCGGCGTGGCCGGCGAGCGTCACCGATCGCGCATCGAGGATGCCGAACGATCGGCAGGCGCGGTTGTTCGACCTGTACGACATGGCCCGCGCAGCGGAGAACCAAGTGGTGTTGGCGTCGTCGAATCAGACCGGAGTGACCGGCTCGTTGCGGTTTCTCGGTCAGGCAAAGGTGGTCGGTCCTGGTGGCGACGTTCTTGCGAAGACCTGGTCGAAAGGTGGTCTCGCAGTGGCGGATATCGACATCGAGCGAGAAGTCGAGCGCGCGCGCCGCGTGTTGCGCCATCTCGAGGAACGACGCGTCGACACCTATCACAACCTGCTGGACGAGAAGGCAGCCCGTTGATGCGGATCGCTCTACTGACCTACTCGACGAAACCCCGTGGTGGCGTGGTTCATACGCTGAATCTGGCCGAGGCGCTGAGCCGTGCGGGTGCCGATGTGACGGTGTGGAGTTTGGCGCGTGGCGGCGACGTCGGCTTCTTTCGCGAGGTTGGGCACGGCGTGCGGACGGAGCTCGTTCGGTTCGAACCCATCGACTCCGAGACGGTCGGTGAGCGGATCTTGCGTTCGATCGAATTGCTGCGCAACGCGTTTCAAGCACAGAGTTACGACATCGTCCACGCCCAGGACTGCATCAGCGCCAATGCGGTGGGACGCTGTATTCGAACCATCCACCACCTCGACCAATTCGCCACACCCGAGCTGATCGCCTGTCACGAACGTGCGATCACAACGCCGTATGCGCGGATCTGCGTGTCGGCGGCTGTCGCCGCGGAGGTGCGGCAAGGGTGGGGATTCGACGCGACGGTAATTCCGAACGGCGTCGACTCCGCCAAGTTCGCCGCAGCGTCGGGCGCGGATCCCGTTGCGGTGCAGAAGCGGTCGGCATGGCAGTCGAAACTCGGCAGGTACGTCTTGGCGGTCGGTGGCATCGAGCCACGCAAGGGCAGCATCGACCTTCTCGACGCGTTCGCGCAGCTATTGCCGCGTGAGCCCGACCTCGCCCTCGTCTTCGCAGGCGGTGAGACGTTGTTCGACTACCGGGACTACCGAGCGCGCTTCGAGCAACGCGCAGCCGACCTCGGCATCCAACCGATCGTGCTGGGTGCAGTGGCCGACGACGAGTTGCCCGCCCTCGTTGCGGGAGCCGCGGTACTGCCGTTCTTCTCGACGAAGGAGGGATTCGGTCTCGCTGCGATGGAAGCGCTCGCGGCAGGTGTACCCGTTGTCGCGCGTGATCTGCCCGTTCTACGGGAGGTGTTCGGCGACGCCGTCGATTACGTCGTCGAGATCGACGACATGGCCGCCGCCTTACGTGGCGCGCTGCGGCCCGATCCGAGCAGACAACAGCGTGGACGGGCACTCGCCGCGCGCTTCAGCTGGGACGACGCAGCGGCGGCACACCTGCAGTTCTACGCGGCGCGCGTCGCCATTCACTAGTGTTGGTTGTCTGATGACTGCTGATCCTCGTGCCGAGCTGCTTGCGGTGTTCGACGACCTGCGCGCACTCCTGTCGCAACCGGACAACGACTTCTCCTGGTCGTCGTGGTTCGGCGCCGACGACGCGCTTGCCGAGGTCGACGAGATCAGCGCCGCCATCCGAGCAGCCCGAACTGCCGCCGACCTGCCGAAGTTCGAGATCCGGTCGTTGTTCCTCCCCACCGGACCTGTGCAAGAGGTGAGCCTGTCCAGCGGTTGGGGGACGCGCTTTCTCACGTTGGCCGACCGCTGCGACGCTGCGCTCGAGGCCACGTCATGAAACTCGACCGCCGCGTCAACGAATCGTTGGCAGGCATGGGTGAACCCGGCTTCGATCTGGTCGGTCGCACGCCAGGCGTGCAGATTCTTCGAGTGCTGTTTCTCCCCACCTTCCACCGTGACGTCCTGATCACGATCGAGGCGGCGGAGACGGTGGCTCGGCTGGCATGCGTCACGGGTCCACCGCGGTCGCATCGTTCCGACGATGTGTTGGCTGCCGACGAGTTCGACGTTGTGTGGGCAGCGTCGGAGGCCGTAACAGACGCCGCGACAAAGCCTTCCGGGGATTGGCTGCGTGACGGCATGCCGGTTCGAGTCGATATCGAGGATGCGCTCGGGCGACGATCTGTAACGTGTGGCAACGACGCAGGCCGCGGCGAGATCGGCGAACTCGTTGCCGAACTGCTCGCCAAGGTCCGTCGACATCTACCTGATCACGAGTTGGATCAGGCATTGTCCGACGTCGAGCGTTACCTGACCCACGACGATTGAGGTGCGATGAGTTCGGTTCGGATCGAGCACGCAGTGTTCGGTGCCGCAGCTGTGGCGACCGTGAGTGGCGCGGTCGCCGGTAGCGAGCGTGTGCAGCAGTTCGCGAAACCACTGATCGCGCCTGCGCTTGCCGTCGGAGCGTATCTGCGGGCGCGCGGCACGGACCGCAACCTCCTGCTCGGTGGTCTTGGCGCCGCGACGCTCGGTGATGTCCTGCTGATCGATCCCGACGACGACGCCAAGCTCGTCCGAGGTGCAGCATCCTTCGCCGTGATGCAGGCCGCGTACACGGCCCTGCTGCTCCGGCACAACGCTCGGCCGACTGCGCCCGCAGTTGTGCCGCGAGTCGTCGGGTGGCTCGCTGCAGCGGGATTGGTGCGCGCCCGCTCACGTGCGGTCGCGTTGCCGCTCAGCGCGTACGGCGTCACCCTTGCCACCGCGACCACCCTCGCCTCGGATCCGGCACTTGCTCCCGACGCCCGAACCGTTGGTGGACTCGTCGTGCCGACCGCCGATCCACGCAGCGGACTTGCCCTCGGAGCGTTGTTGTTCACCGTCTCCGACGGGCTCATCGTGTTTCGCCGCCTGTTCCTGCGCGGTGACGCTGCCCGTCGAATCTCCGAGGGCGCCATCCTCGCTACCTATGCAGCGGCGCAATATTTTCTGGTCGAAGGTATGTCGGACCTCGATCGCTGAATCGCCAGCGGGCGCTCAGAGGTTGGGGGCCATCTTCTTGTACAGCTCCACGATGAACGAGTCCGTGAAGCTGTTCTGCCCCGTTCGCAACATGAGGTCGCCAACGCGGACATAGGACGTGCCCGCGACGGTCGATGCTTCGTCGCCGAGACCAGGAATCGGTGTGCCGTCGCCGGTGTAGAGATCCCAGTTGTCCGCTGGGATGGTTTCGATCACGACGACGCCCGAGTTACTGGCGACCCCGTCCGTGTCGACGGAGTCGAAGACGAACTTGCACCCCGAGGTCGGCGAGTATTCCTGGACGGCAGGGTCGTACTCGACTTTCGTTGCGGTGATGGAGTATTCGATCCCGGCCTTGCGGCCGCCGGCAAGCCCAGCGGCATCGGCGACGTCGGCTGCGTCCTGCTCCGACAAGAGTGCGCAGACGTCGACGTTCGCAGCTTCCGACGATTGCTCCGAGGGTGTGTCGAACGTGAAGTCGTCCGCCGACGCTGGGTTTGCGGCGCTGCTGTCCCCGCCGTCACTGCCACCGCACGCGGCGAGCATCGGGATGGTTGCCGCTGCCGCAGCGACGGCGATGTACTTCGCGAACCGAGATTTGTTTCCGAGTGCGACTTCGAACCACCTTGTCGTGTAATTGCCCGGCTATGCCTGTGGGCTAAGCATCGTCGCGCGAGACTCCGGTGGACAGGTCCTACAGGGTGGGGATCACGGCACCCCGTATCTCAGGCCCCGCGCTTGCAACGTTTACAGGTGTGAATGTCTGTAGTCGGCTGCACCGATGACGTGCGGGTTTGTTGGCTGTGCAGGCGACTTCGTGAATGCGGTGTGCATCACTCGTGTGCACTACGGTCAGTTTTGGTCCGTACTACCGTGCACGACGGAGCTTCCCGAATGGCCGAGGACGCAGTGGTGGAGCGCAGTGTTCTCACTGCGTCCGATGAGGCATGAGATTCCGCTGTACGCAACGCAGTTGTCATTGCCAAACTTGCGGAGCACAGCCCCCTCGGCCACGCCGTCGTTGACTCCGCGGCCGCTGACCTTGGTGTCTCACGACGTCAGGTATACCTCCTGCTCGCCAAATGGCGTGCAGGCGGTGGCGTCGTCTCCTCTCTTCTTCCCGCTAAGTCCAGCGGAGGGCGTGCAGGCGAACGGCTCGCCGACGAGGTGGAAGCCATCGTTCGCTTCGTGCTCCAAACGCGATATCTGACACGGCAGCGTCCAACTACGACGTCGGTGTTTCGAGATATCAAACGGCAGTGCATGATTCGTGGTTTTAGTGCACCTTCGCGCGGCACGGTCGAGCGACGGATTGCGAAGCTGGACGCAGAAAAGACCGTGACTGCCCGATACGCGAAGGACACCGCGCGCACTCGATAGGCCGCCGGCGGTAACCCACCCGCAATCGACAGGATTTTGGACCGAGTTCAGATCGATCACACTCCGATCGATGTGATCGTCGTCGATGAGCGGCACCGTCTGCCGGTTGGCCGGCCGTATCTGACAGCCGCGATCGACGTCATGAGTAGGTGCGTCGTCGGGCTTGTCGTGACGTTGGATAAGCCCTCGGCAACATCTGTCGGATTGTGTTTGGCGCACACCGTGACCGACAAGCGGGCGGGGCTGGAAGCTCTCGGCGTGGACGCGGTGTGGCCGATGAGCGGCAAACCCCGCGAGCTCTACCTCGACAATGCTGCAGAGTTCAAAAGCGAGGCCCTGCGTCGCGGGTGTGCACAGCACGGTATTCGACTGGAGTACCGACCTCCGGGACAGCCGCACTACGGCGGCGTTGTCGAGCGTGTGATCGGCACCATGATGCAGATGGTGCACGAACTGCCGGGCACGACGTTCTCCAATCCGCGCGAGCGCGGTGCCTACGACAGTGACGCGAAAGCTGTTCTCACACTGAGAGAATTGCAGCGGTGGCTGACCTTGGCGGTGGCCTGCTATCACGGCCGGATTCACAGCGGGCTCGCCCGCACGCCCGCTGGGAGTGTGGTCGGATGCGGTGGCTGAATCCGGAACACCGCCGATCGTCACACACGAAACCTCGTTCCTGATCGACTTTCTACCGGTGATCCGGCGAACGTTGACCCGCAGCGGATTTCAGGTCGATCACGTCCAGTACCACAGCGACGCACTGAAAACTCTGCAACGCTATGAGCAGGAACGAGATTGGCTTCATCGGCAAGGCGTCCCGATGTCGTTGCTTCCCTGCGCTCGTGACATGGGGCGTCACGACCTCTGTTCCGTCACCAGATGACGAATACCTGCTCTTCGTGCGGTAGGCGCGAGGCACATCTGTACCCAGCCGCGCCTGATCGAGGCGACGTTGACACCGGCACCCGCCGGTCACGCCTGTGACTGCTGTTACCAGAGTGATACCTGGCTACTGTTTCGCATTCGATGCACTACCCCAAGTATGGGTAAAGCCCGCGAAATATTCGCGGCGGGGACGACATTCGGGGATCTTGAGAAATTTTCGGAGGGGTACTTGCTATGCGAAGAAAACGACAGATGCTTCAGGGGAATCGGCGAGGCAAAAGTATTCGGCTACTTGCTATTTCAGCAGCTGCTTTGTGCGTGTTGACAACTCCCGCCGCGCTAGCGGGAGCGGAGCCGACCCCTACTACGGCACCGTCACCATCGACAACGGCACCGCCACCATCGACAACGGCACCGTCACCATCGCCAGAGGCGCCGCAGCCCACAGAACTGACGCCGACTCCGGACAACGCGCAGCAAACCAAACCGCCGACGACCACCGAGTCTGTTGCTCCGGACCCGAAGACCGCTCCCGATCCGCCAGCGGAACCGATAAGCCCTGCGCCGGTCGCGCCGCCGCCTGCCCCCGCGCTGGTGGATCCGCCCGATTTACCGGCAGCGCCAGCTGCCGATCAACCGGTAGAGCCGGAGAACGACGAGCTGTCGTCGAAGACCGCTGAACCGGATCCGGACTGGACACCAACTAAAGACCCGAAAGCCACCGTCGTTCCGGGTCAGATGCGTTCCGACCAGGAAGAAATTCCCGCGCCGTTCACCAAAGCCGACGCCGACAAAGCCGAGACCATGGAAGCACGCCAACGGATGGCGCGTGTCGCGGCCGGATGCCAGGTGTACTGGCCATCACCGTACGAGGTGTGCGGAGCTATCAAAGACAAGTACAACTCATTGGGCGGACCAGGAAGCTTCCTGTCCTTCCCCAACTCGCCAGAACTCACCAATCCCGGCAATACCGGCGCTCGGACGCAGTTCCTCAATGGCCCGATCTACTGGTCGGGGGCTACCGGTGCACATCCGGTGGTGAACAGCTTCCTCAACCGCTGGGGCGTCCACGGATACGAAGGGGGTTGGCTGAAATATCCGACCACCGACGAGATCGTGCTCCCTGACGGCGGACGCCGCCAAGAGTTCCAGTTCGGCGCGATCTATGTCGCGTTCCAGAACGCTGTCGGATCCGCTATCAAGAACGGCGCGATACGCGATAAATGGAACACCGTGGGCGGCGCCGCACCCGGCGGAAGCTTCCTCGGCTATCCGATTGGTGACGAAATAGGGCTTCCCGGTGGTCAAGGCGCGATGGTCCGCTTCCAAAACGGTGTCATCTATTGGCACTGAACCGCCCCGGTGAGTCCGGAGACTTCATTCTTTGGGAAGGATGGAGTCATGTCA
>NZ_JBIMSN010000118.1:0-77609 GCF_043944905.1 Antrihabitans spumae | reverse complement strand
CAACGCCGAAAACACTCGCCGCTTGACTCTTAAAGCCTAGGGATGTCTCACGAGGCGCGGAGTGACCTAGCCGATCACAAGGGCGTAGGCGAACCCGTCCCAGCCTTTGGATCCGACGGTCTGCACGACCGTAGCGTCCAATCGCGGCTCCGCAGAGAGCAACTCGAGCACCTCGCGACTCGCCGCAGCATTCGGATCCGCCGATTCCGGGTCTGCCACCCCACCGTCGCGAACGACGTTGTCGACGACGATCACCGACCCCGGCCTGGTCAGTCGCAGCGCCCAGTTCACGTAGTTGGAGTTGTTGACCTTGTCCGCATCGATGAACACGAGGTCGAACGGGCCGGTTCCGTCGGTGGAAATGTCGGCAGCAACGACAGGCAACGTCTCGAGTGCGGCTCCGACGCGGACCTCGACGCGGTCGCCGACCCCCGCACGGCCGAGGTTCACGCGTGCAACAGCAGCGTGCTGCGGGCTGTATTCGAGCGTCACGACTTTGCCGTCGGGGCCTACTGCCCGAGCCAGCCAGATGGTGCTGTACCCGCCGAGGGTGCCGATCTCGAGGATCCGCCGCGCACCGATCGATTTGGCGAGCAGGTGCAAAAATTTGCCCTGCGCGGGCGATACGTCGATCGCCGGCAAACCACCGGCAGCATTTGCGGCAAGTGCGTCGGTCAGCGTCGGATCGTCGCCGACGAGCGTCTCGACGAGATAATTGTCTACATCGCCCCAGCTCGGTGTCGTCATGAGATCGATTGTGACACCAGGACAGCTGTCCAGCACGTTCGTCGATTTTCCTCGCAAAATGACGACGACTTGTGCGACCGTCACTGAATCGTTATGGTCGATCGACCAATTTCGCGGCCGGGGACCAACGCGCTGGTGTGCGGAAAGTCGTCCGTTGGGGGCGACTTTCCGCTCACGAGCCCGTTGTCACCAGTTCTTACGGACGCATCTCGTACGCGCCGTCGTACGCCTTGACCTGAGCCCACACCCGATCGAAACGCTCCTGATCGACGGCAGGCTTGCGGACCGCACCGATTGCCCACTCCTGCTGGGCATCGGTCGAGGACGCCTTGCCGTGGACGGCAATCGCGTACGACGAGAAGTCGCGAACTTGGAAGTCGAAGATCGAGTCGACGACATCACGATCGAGGCCGGTGATCTCGGCCTGCTCGAGAATCAGCTGGCCGTACACGATCAGCGAGAACAGATGCCCGATGTTCAGCAAGAAGTCCAGGTCCTTCTGCTGCGCTGCATCCGGTGCCGCAGTCGCGAGCAGTTCCTTCAAGGCTTTGGCCTGCTCGAAGAACAACCCGACGTTCGGAATCTCGGAATTGCGCTCGTAGACGGGCAGCCAATCGGCGAACTGCACCTTTGCCGCGCCACGAGCGGGACCCTGCGCCCAGAAGAAGACGTCGTCCGCTGGGTCGTTGCGGGTCCCGATCTCCGGGTACTCCGCCGGGTTGAACAGGTAGTTCGGCATGAACTTGAGGATCTGCGCAACGTTGACGTGCACAGTGCCTTCGAGTCGCGGCAGCGTGCCGATGTAGCGAGCAGCCTCGCAGAAGTAGGTCGTCTTCTCGAAACCCTTTGCCGCGATGACGTCGAGGAGCAACGTCATCACCTTCTCGCCCTCGGACGTCACCTTGGACTTGGTGACCGGGTTGAACAGCAGATAGCGACGATCTTCGAGGCTTGCACTGCGGAAGTAGTCGACGGCACGAGCACTGAACAGCTTCATCGCGATCAGACGGCTGTAGGCATCGACGAAGTTGCCGCGCACGTGCGGGAAGTCGGTGACAGGGTTGCCGTAGAGAATCCGGTTCTGCGAGTGCGTGATTGCCTCGAAGAACGAGTGCTCGCACATGCCGACCGAACCCGAGCACAGGTTGAACTTGCCGATGTTCACCGTGTTGAGCGCGGACGAGAAGGCCTCGGGCCCGGTGTGCAGGATGTCTTCTTCGCGGACCGGGTAGTCGTGCAGCGTGAACGTCGATACGTACAACTGACCGTGGATGACATTGTCGATCAATTCGTAGGCGTCGTGCTGACTGTCGGCGGCGAACCAGATGTAGCCGTCCGCGCCCTCGATGTCGTTGCGTCGCCCGAAGACCGACACCATGCCTGCGACGTTTCCATTGCCGATGTAGTACTTCGTTCCGCTCGCGCGGAAGGCGATACCGTCTTCGTCGCTCGGGGTGAGGATGAGGTCGGTCGAGTAGACGTCCGCGCCGTGGTCCCGCTCCGAGAGACCGAATGCCATGACGCCGCCGTCTTCGAGCTGCTGCGCAGCCTTGCGCTTCGCATCTTCGTTGGCGCTCATCCAGATCGGACCCAAGCCGAGGATGGTGACCTGTTCGGCGTACCAGTAGGCGAGCCCGTAGAAACCGAAGATCTCGCTCAGCGCAGCGTTGCGCGACGCGTCCCAGCGCTTGTTCGGGTCGCCGTTGGCATAGGCCGAGGGCGTCAGGAAGGTCGCGAAGATCTTCTCCTGCTTGATGAATTCGAGGAAGTCCGACACCCACACCGCGTCGAGATCGTCCTGCAGGAGTTGTGTCTTTCCGCGACTCTCGAACCATTCGATGAGGGCGAGCAACTGCCTGCGCGTCTCGGCATCGAACTCGGAATAGTCGGATTTGATGGGGTTGAACAGCAGCTCGCCCGAGGTGGCCACAGCGTCGCCTTTCGTAGGAATCGCCACGACCCTAGCAGCGAGTAACTTGTTGCGGCTACGCCGCTCGTGAGTCTTTTCGGCGGGCGGACCCTCCGAAAAGACTCACGAGGCGCGGAGCGCCTGCACCCGCGCGACAACCTCGGAGCCGGGAACCTCGACACTCTCGCCGGTGAAGCGGTCGCGGATCTCGGCATTGCCCTCTGCCCAACCACGGCCGACGACGACGACGATCGGGACGCCGATCAACTCGGAATCCTTGAACTTGACGCCGGGCGAGGCTTTGCGATCGTCGAGAACGACCGACAGACCTGCCGCATCGAACTCCGACGCCAAGGACTCGGCACCTGCGCGGGCGGCGTCGTCCTTGTTCGCGATGACGACGTGGACGTCGAAGGGGGCCACCTCGGCGGGCCAGCGCAGGCCCTTCTCGTCGTGCTGCTGCTCGGCGATGACGGCGACGAGCCGCGAGACGCCGACGCCGTAGGAGCCCTGGATCAGACGAACCGGCTTGCCGTTCTCGCCGAGGACGTCGACGTTGAACGTATCCGTGTACTTGTAGCCGAGTTGGAAGATGTGACCGATCTCGATGCCGCGGGCGGCGACCAGCGGACCCGCACCGTCCGGCGACGGATCGCCGTCACGAACCTCGGCCGCCTCGATCGTTCCGTCGGGAGTGAAGTCACGACCGGCGACCAACCCGACGACGTGCTTGCCCGGCGCGTCCGCACCTGTGATCCACGACGTTCCCGTGACAACTCGCGGATCCACGAGGTAGCGAATATCGTTGTCCAGCAGCGCTTTCGGACCGACATAGCCCTTGGCGAGGAACGGATTGGCGGCGAAGTCTGCTTCGGTTATCAGTTCGAACTCCGCAGGCTCGACCGATGCGCCGAGTCGCTTCTCGTCGATCTCCCGGTCCCCAGGCACACCGATGCCGAGCAGTTCGGTCTTGCCGTCCGGGTAGCGCAGTTTGACGAGGATGTTCTTGAGCGTGTCCGCGGCGGTGACCTCACGGCCAAGCGCGCCGTTCGCCCACTCGACCAGTGTTGCGATGGTCGGGGTGTCGGGGGTGTCGTGGACGACGGCCTCCGGCAAACCATCGACCGGCAGCGGCGCGGGAGCGGGCGTGACGACGGCTTCGACGTTGGCGGCATAACCCGACTCGACACACCTGACATAGGTGTCCTCCCCGACCGGACTTTCGGCGAGGAATTCCTCCGACGCACTGCCACCCATCGCACCCGACGTCGCGGCAACGATCACGTACTTGACGCTGAGTCGGGCGAAGATGCGCTGGTAGGCCTCACGATGGGCGTGGTACGACTTTTTGAGGCCGTCCTCGTCGAGGTCGAACGAGTACGAGTCCTTCATGACGAATTCGCGGCCACGCAGAATGCCGGCGCGCGGCCGCTCCTCGTCGCGGTACTTCGTCTGAATTTGATACAGCATGACCGGAAGGTCCTTGTAGGAGTTGTATTCGCCCTTCACCATCAAGGCGAATAGTTCCTCGTGGGTCGGGCCGAGCAGGTAGTCGGCACCTTTTCGGTCCTTCAGACGGAACAGTGCATCACCGTATTCGGTCCAGCGCTTGGTCGACTCGTACGGTTCCCGCGGCAGCAGCGCCGGCAGCAGGATCTCCTGTGCGCCAATGGCATCCATCTCTTCGCGGACGACCCGCTCCACCTCGCGAAGCACCCGAAGGCCCAACGGCAGCCACGAGTAGACGCCGGGCGCGATACGACGCACGTAGCCGGCACGCACGAGCAATTTGTGGCTCGGCACTTCGGCGTCGGCGGGATCGTCACGCAAGGTACGCAGGAACAGCTGTGAGAGACGGGTAATCACGAACAGCCAGGCTACGCTGCCTACCCGTGCTGGTATTGCTGCCTCCCTCCGAGACCAAGGCCGACGGTGGACGACTCGCTCCCCTCGACCTCACGACACTGTCGATGCCGAAGCTGACCGCGACCCGCGAAGCGTTGGTCCGTGCGGTCGTGGACCTCGCCGCCGATCCCGACGAATCGCTTCGTGTGCTCGGCCTCGGACCGAGCCAACTCGACGAGGTCAGGCGCAACTCCGCGCTGTGGACGAGCCCGACCGCGCCCGCCCTGTATCGCTACACGGGAGTCCTGTTCGACGCGCTGGCCGCGAAGAGCTTCACGAAAGCTCAGCGGACGAAGGCATATGCCCGACTGGCCATCGGGTCGGCGCTGTTCGGAGCGGTCCGCGCGGAGGATCCGATACCCGCCTACCGGTTGTCCGGCGGATCGAAGCTCCCCGGCTTCGGCACTCTCGGGTCCGTATGGAAGCCCGACCTCACCGACGCGCTGCTCGACGAAGCCGACGGCGGACTGGTCGTCGATCTGCGCTCGGGGACCTACCAGCAACTCGGCAAGGTCCCGGGAGCTGTGACCGCGACGGTTCTGACCGAGGGACCGGACGGATCACGAACCGTCGTAAGCCATTTCAACAAGCATCACAAGGGTCTGCTCGCGCGAGCACTCGTGCTCTCGCGCGCGGAGCCGAGCGACGTCAAGGGTGTCGCACGGGTCGCAGCGAAAGCCGGGTTGCGCGTGGAGATTGCGTCGCCTTCGGAACTGGTTGTGCTTACCCACTGACGCTCACGACCCACTCCTCGCGTTTTGAGACGGAATCCCGTCCCAAAAGTCACCGAATGGGCGCTCAGCGTCACTACCCCCGCTGCGCTGCCTCCTGCGCCTCGTGGGCCTGAGCGACCTGCTGCGGGGTGAAGCGGATGAACAGCGCGACGATGCCCGCGATCACAGCGCAGACCGCGCAGCCGACGAGTGCGAACGTATAGCCCTCCCCGAGTGCGGCGAGTTCGGTCGGGTTCATGTCCACTGCCGCGCCGTTCGTGCCGCCAAGCGACAGGGTCCGCGACGTGGCCATCGCGCCGACGACCGACAGCGCAAGCGGACCACCGAGGGTCTGCGCGACCTGGGCGATGGCCGTGAGCGGACCGATCTCGGCGGGTCCGACACCGGCGACCGCACAGAGCGGCAGCGGAACGACGGCGAGCCCCACGCCGAACCCGATGCCGATGACCAGCACGAACAGGTTGCCGAAGTACGTCGCTGTGCCGTCGAGCGTCGACCCGTACAGCAACCCGGGGACCATGATCAGGGCACCGGCGACGACGAGCCAACGCGGCTGGATGTGCACCGCCAGCTTGGACGAAACAAATGCCGCAATGCCGAGGCCGAAAGCGAAGGGGATGAACGCCAGACCGGCTCGAAGCGGCGAGTAGCCGAGAATGTCCTGCACGAACAGCGCGACGTAAGCGGCCATACAGAAGATGACGGCACTGGCGAAAAAGATGGCGACGAAGGTCGCGACGCGATCGCGGTCTTTGAACAACGAGAACGGCAGCAGCGGATTGTCCGCCGTACGCTCGACCGCGAGGAACATGCCGAGTAGTGCGAACCCGGCGATCAGGCTGCCGATCACGGCGGGCGATGCCCAGCCCATCTCGGGGCCTTCGCTGATGCCGAAGACGATCGCGGTGCAGCCGAGCGTCGCGAGGACCGCTCCCGGAATGTCGAGGGAAAGCCGCTCGTGTGCGGTTTCGCGAAGCGCGACGACGGCGAGCGCGACGATGGCGATGCCGATCGGGACGTTGATGAGGAAGATCCAGCGCCACGAGAACTCGGTGAGCGCACCGCCGATGATCAGGCCCGCTATCGACCCGATACCGGTCATCGCCGCGAAAACCGCGATCGCCTGATTGCGGACCGGACCCGGCGCGAACGTCGTGGCAACCAGCGCGAAGGCGGTCGGCGACGCGATCGCAGCACCTGTTCCCTGGAGGGCGCGAGCCGCGACGAGTGTGGCTTCGTTGAAGGCGAGGCCGCACAGCAGCGACGACACCGTGAACAGCGATACGCCCGCGATGAACATCTTCTTGCGACCGAAGGCGTCGCCGATTCGGCCGCCGAGCAGCATCAGCCCGCCGAATGCGAGGGCGTACGACGTCAGCACCCAGTTGCGGCCAGCGTCACTGAGACCGAGGTCGTCCTGCAGCCGGGCGAGCGCCAGATTGGCGACCGTTCCGTCGAGCACGACCATCAATTGCAGGCCACTGAGCACGATCAGGGCGAGCCCGAAGGCTCGGTCGGTCACCGGGTATTTCACGTCGCTGTGGTCTGACACGGTGGTTGACGTTACTGCGCGTCGCTGGAGAAACCAGCCACCGACCCGATCACGACGATGGCGGGCGGGCGAATGTTCTCCGCACGCACGCGCGCCGCGACGGTCGCGAGGTCGGCTCGAAGGACACGTTGCGTCCGCAGCGTTCCTTCCTGAACGACCGTCGCCGGAGTCTCGGCGGCCCGGCCTCCCGCGATCAACACGTCGGCGAACTGCCCGATCCGCTCGACCGCCATCAGCAGCACAAGCGTGCCTTTCAGCTTTGCCAGCGCCGACCAGTCGACAAGGGAATCCGGGTGGTCCGGTGCGACGTGTCCGCTGACGACGACGAACTCGTGTGTCACGCCTCGGTGCGTAACGGGGATACCGGCTGCTGATGGCACCGAGATCGCACTGGTGATCCCTGGCACAACCGTCACCGGCACGCCCGCCGCGACGCACGCTTCCAGTTCTTCGAAACCCCGACCGAACACATAGGGGTCGCCGCCTTTGAGCCGAACGACGAACTTCCCTGCTTTCGCTCCGTCGATCAGCGCCTGATTGATCGCTTCCTGTGCCATCGCGCGGCCGTACGGAATCTTGGCGGCGTCGATCACCTCGACGTGCGGACCCAGTTCGGCGAGCAGTTCCGGCGGCGCGAGCCGATCGGCGACGACGATGTCGGCACGGGCGAGCAGACGCCGACCACGAACGGTGATCAGGTCGGGATCGCCGGGTCCACCACCGATGAGGGCAACGCCCGGCTCGACCGGTTCGGTGTTGTCGGTGACAACCCCGGCTTGCAACGCTTCGAGCACGGCGGTGCGGACAGCGGCCGAACGGCGATGCTGTCCACCTGCAAGGAAGCCCATCGTGAGTCCGTCGTGGTGGGCGCTTGCGGGCGTCACGGCAGTGCCGAGGCGCGCGATGTCGGCACGGACGCAGAACACACGACGACGTTCGGCTTCGGCGACGATGGCAGCGTTGGTCTCCGGTTCGTCGGTGGAGGCGATCACGTACCAGGCGTCGGCGAGGTCGCCGTCGCGGTACGGACGGAGTTCGACGGTGATCTGGCCTGCGGTTGCCATACCTTCCACGGCAGGTGTGACGACGCGGCTGATCACGTGGACCTTGGCGCCCGAGGAGACGAGGAGTCCGAGCCGCCGTTGGGCAACGGTGCCACCGCCGACAACGACGACGCGCCGGTCGGTGAGGTTCAAGCCGACCAGATAGTTCGTCTCGTCGGCAGTAACGTCGGTGGGCTCGTGGCTGGGTTCGTCAGCTGGCTGGGTCTCGGGCAACACCGCTCAGACATTACGGGCAGCAGCGACGACGACACCATTCACCACACGCTTCGCGACAACCAGCCGGCCGTGCCCGGACCCGAGTAGCGCCGCGGCTTCGGCGACGCTCGGTGTGCCGAGCGCGTCCTGCACCCGTGCGGACGGGGATTCGACGACGACCTCGGCCAGTTCGCCAGCATCGAAGGCAACGATGGTGACTCCCAAAGTCGCTGCTGCAGTGCGCAACCCGAGATCACCGGCTCTGCGATCCACGGTTGCCAGACAACGGATCGGTTCGTCGCCGACGGCAACTGCTATCGCCTCGAGTATTGCCGCGGCGTCGGTCGACGGCCGCAGACCCAGGCCGACGACGAGGTCAGCCGGCACGGCGTGCGTGGCTGAAAGCCGCTGCGGCACCGACGAATCGACGTACCGCAGCCGCGTTGCCGGCAGGGTGCGTATGCAGATAGGACGCGTGGACGTTTGCGCTCGCCCACCCTTCGCGGACGACCTCCCCGTCGTCTCTGCGCCAGCCCCAGGCAGGAATCGACGAACCGACCCCGACCAATTCGGTCCGGTGGAACTCGTGCCCCGTCACGCGCTCACCAGCGGTCCAGAGGGGCGAATCGGCCAGTGCGACAGCGTCGCGGTAGCCGAGCGTGAGCCGCGGTCCGAACTTCGCTTCGACGTCGACGACGCCTGCCATCGGATGCCCGTCGAGGCTGGCTGCGAGATATAACAGGCCCGCACACTCCGCATGCACTGGCATCCCGGCGTCGGCGAAACTCCGGACCTGTTGACGCAGCACCGCATTGGCCGACAGCGCCGCGGCGTGCTCCTCGGGAAATCCGCCGGGCAGGACGAGACCTGCTGTGTCGTCGGGCAATTCGTCGAGCAGTGGGTCGAAGGTCACGACCTCCGCGCCTGCTGCCTCTAGCAGTTCGCGATGTTCTGCGTAGCCGAACGTGAAGGCAGCCCCACCGCCGATTGCAATCCGCGGCGCCGCCGATACCGCATCACCAACTGCCGCATCGGGATCCCATTGCGGCCCGGTGACGCCACCGAGCGCAAGTCCGGCGATGGCTTCCACATCGACGTGTGTGGCAACGAGCGCAGTCATGGCGTCGACGGCGTCGACCGCTTCGGTACCGTGTTCGATCGCCGGAATCAATCCGAGATGTCGTGAGGGAACTGCCAATTCGGCCATCCGCGGTAGCGCACCCAACACGGGCAGACCGACGCGGGCCGCCGCGTCGCGAAGCACCTGCTCGTGCCGTGGACTGCCGACGCGATTGAGGATCACACCGCCGAGACGCACGTTCGGATCGAAGGTGGCAAACCCGTGCAGCAACGCCGCAAGGCTCTGGCTGTGTCCGCGCACATCGACGACGAGCACAACCGGCGCACCGAGCAGGGCCGCAACCTGAGCGGTGGATCCTGCGGCGGTCGGGTCGGGTGACGAGGGATCGATCTTGCCGTCGAACAGGCCCATCACACCTTCGACGACGGCGATGTCGCACCCACGCGAGCCGTACCGAAACAACGGACCGATCAACTCCGTACCGACGAGCACCGGATCGAGGTTGCGCCCCGGCCGACCGCTGGCAAGCGCGTGGTAACCGGGATCGATGTAGTCGGGACCGACCTTGAACGGGGCGACGGTGCGGCCGGCCAGCCGCAGCGCACCCATCAAACCCGTTGCCACCGTGGTCTTTCCGCTCCCGGATGCGGGTGCGGCGATAACGATCGACGGCGTCACCACTCGATGCCCCGTTGGCCCTTCCGCCCGGCATCCATCGGATGCTTCACCTTCGTCATTCCGGTGACGAGGTCGGCGGCGTCGATCAGGGCTTGCGGCGCGTCACGGCCGGTGATGACGACGTGCTGATTGCCCGGGCGATCACGCAGGGTTCGGACCACATCGTCCACGTCGACCCAGCCCCACTTGAGCGGATAGGTGAATTCGTCGAGTACGTAGAACCGATGCGCTTGCGTCTCCAGGCGGCGGGCAATCTCCTGCCAGCCTTCCGCGGCAGCCGCTGCGTGGTCGTCGTCGCTGCCCTTCTTGCGGGTCCACGACCACCCCTCGCCCATCTTGTGCCACTCCACCGCACCGCCGACACCGTTCTCGGAGTGCAGCTGCCCCAGTGTGCGAAAGGCGGCCTCTTCGCCGACCTTCCACTTGGCACTCTTCACGAACTGGAACACGCCGACGTCGAAGCCTTGATTCCACGCGCGCAACGCCATTCCGAACGCGGCCGTCGACTTCCCTTTGCCTTCGCCGGTATGGACGGCGAGCACGGGCAGATTTCGGCGCTGCCGCGTTGTCAGACCGTCGTCGGGGACGCTGTCGGGAAGTGGAACACCCTTCGGCACGTCAGGCCACCGAACGCGCTACGCCGGCGACGCTCGTGGCCGTCAACTCCGACAGTTGCAGACAGGTTCCGCCGAGAGCACGCGCAAGTTCGGCGGCAAGACCGAGCCGGACCATGCCCTGTTCGCAATCCACGACGACCGATGCGACGCCGGCCTGCGCAAGCAGTCCCGCAGCGAACTTGGCGCGCCGCACCGGATCGACTCCGCCCGTTGCGCGGCCGTCGGTGAGCAGCACAACCAGCGAACGTCGCTGGGGATCGCGCACCCGCTCTCGAAGGACGACATCGTGAGCGCGCAGAAGTCCCTGAGCCAGCGGCGTTTTCCCGCCCGACGTGACGCCCGCCAGCCGTCGAACAGCGATGTCGACCGACGACGTGGGCGGCAGGACGAGCGTCGCTTCCGCACCCCGGACAGTGATCACAGCAACTTTGTCGCGGCGCTGGTAGGCGTCTCGAAGCAGCGCAACGACAGCGCCGGTGACGGCAGCAAGACGATTGCGCGCCGCCATCGATCCCGACGCATCGACGACGAAAACCACCAGGTTTCCCTCACGTCCCTCGCGGTACGCCCCACGCAGGTCGCCGGGTTCGAAGACCATCCGGCCACCGACCCGACCGCGTGCGTACTGATGCCGCGCCGCCTCGAAGAGGGTACCGAGCAGATGAAAACCTTTGCCGCGCTCCGTCGTCGGACGAACTACCCGACCGTGCCCGCCTTGGGATCGCGAACGTCGACCGGGTGCGCCTTCGCCTACACCTGGCACGGTCAGATGTCGTGGTTTGGCCGATGCAAGCGGGGTCTGCGGGCGAGTTTCGCTCTGGGCGGGCGCCTTTCGCGTTTCGCCACCACCTGGACCGTCGCCATCTGGACCGGCAGGGTCGTCGTCGGGACCCTCGGGTTCGGCGCCCGGTGCAGAGTCCGCCTGCTGTGAATCCTGCGGAGCCTCGGGCGCTTCCGCCTCGACATCTTTCGCCGCCTGATCCATCGCGTCGTCGAGCTGCTGCGGATCGAGGCCGGGCTCGTCGAACGGATCACGCCGACGTCGATGGGGCAGAGCAAGTTCGGCCGCGACGCGGACGTCCTCCTCGGCCACCGCAGTCGCCCCGCGCCACGCGGCGTGTGCGGTCGCTGTCCGTGCGACAACGAGGTCCGCACGCATACCGTCGACGTCAAAGGACGCACACAGCGACGCGATTCGACGAAGTTCGTTGTCGCTCAACTCGATTGCATCGAGGGTGTCGCGCGCGGCGACAATCTGCTCTGCGAGGAGGCGATCCTCTTCCGCGTAGGAGGCGGCGAACGCGTCCGGGTCGCGCTCGTAGTCGAGGCGACGCCGGACCACCTGCATCCGGACCTCGACCTCGCGTGACGCGACGACGTCGACCGCCAATCCGAACCGGTCGAGCAACTGCGGGCGTAACTCACCCTCCTCGGGATTCATCGTCCCGACGAGCACGAATTGCGCTGGGTGCGAATGGGATACGCCGTCACGCTCGATGTGTACGCGACCCATCGCAGCGGCGTCCAACAGCACGTCGACCAGGTGATCGTGCAGCAGGTTCACTTCGTCGACATACAGGACGCCGTGATGCGCAGCGGCAAGTAGGCCAGGCTGAAATGCCTGCTCGCCGTTGCGAAGTACCTTCTCCAAATCGAGCGATCCGACGACACGATCTTCGGTTGCGCCGACCGGAAGTTCGACCAACCTCGACCGTCGCGGTCCTGTTTCGCCCGCAACCGGCGGCAGCAGTGCAGCAAGAGCCCGCACTACCGTCGACTTCGCCGTGCCCTTTTCGCCCCGGACAAGCACACCGCCGATGCCGGGATGAACAGCGCACAAAACGAGGGCGAGTCGCAAGCGGTCTTGCCCGACAACAGCGCTGAAGGGGAAGCCCGCCTCGTTACCGGTGCGGACCTTTGTTTCAGTACCCGCCACGACGCATCGGCACATGTGGAATGCCGTCTTCGACGAATTCTTCGCCGTCGTTGACGAATCCGTGCTTCGTGTACATGTCGACGAGGTAGGTCTGCGCATTGATACGGCAGGTCGCCGCACCGACGTCGGCAAGAGCAGCCTTCAACAGACGGCTCGTATGGCCGCGGCCACGCGCGGGGCGTGCCGTGCACAGCCGACCGATACGGAACGATTTCTCGCCGCCGTCGTGCTCTTCGAGCAGACGCAGCGTGCTGATGACCTGACCGTCTTCTTCGAGCCAGAAGTGCCGCGTCTCCTGCTGGAGATCTTTACCGTCGAGTTCGGGATACGGACATGCCTGCTCGACGACGAACACCTCGACCCGCAGCTTCAACAGCTCGTAGAGCGTGCTGGTACTCAGGTCGTAGGACCAGGACCGATTGAGCGTTGCCGTTGCCATCATGGCACCCTGACTATCACACCGACGACGACTCTGCGAGTTCGGCCGACGATGCGCCACCTGCGGGTGCGTCGTCGACGAGCTGCAGCGTCTTGGCGGTGTAGGCCCACACTTCGTCGAAGAGGGTCGGGTTGTCGGTCAGCTGCACACCGAGCGACGGCACCATTTCCTTGAGCTTGGGCTCCCACGACTTGTACTGCGAGCCGAAGCAGTTCTTCAAGACGTCGAGCATGGCCGTCACAGCGGTCGACGCTCCGGGCGATGCGCCGAGCAAGCCGGCGATGCTTCCGTCTTCGGACGTGATCACGGCGGTGCCGAATTCGAGCACACCACCGGCGCCCTTACGGCGGATCACCTGGACACGCTGACCTGCGGTGATCAGTTCCCAGTCTTTCCCGATGGCCTTCGGCACGAACTCGGACAGGGTGTCGACCTTACCGTCGGTGGACTGCAGCAACTCGGTGATGAGGTACTTGGTCAGCCCGAATTCGGTCAGACCGACGCCGACGAGCGACATCAGGTTGTTCGGACGGATCGACATCGGCAGGTCGGTCAGCTTGCCCTCTTTGAGGAACTTCGGCGTCCAGCCTGCGTACGGGCCGAACAGTAGGCCCGGCTTGTGGCCGATGACGCGGGTGTCGAGGTGTGGCACCGACATCGGCGGTGCGCCGACTGCCGCCTTGCCGTAGACCTTCGCGCCGTGCTGCGAAATCAGGTCGGGGTTGGTGCAGCGGAAGAACTGGCCGCTGACCGGGAATCCGCCGAAACCGGCGATTTCTTTGATTCCCGACTTCTGCAGCAGCGGCAGTGCGCCACCACCCGCACCGACGAACACGAACTTCGCGTTGAGCGTGCGCTTCTTGCGGGTGCGGTTGTTGACGACCTTGACGTTCCAGCTGCCGTCGGACTGCTTGGTGATGTTGCGGACGTCGTGGCCGAAGTGGACGGTGCCACCGGTTCCGATGTAGTTGATGAACTGCTTGGTCAGCGCGCCGAAGTCGACGTCCGTGCCACCGTCGCTCCAGTTGAGGGCGACGGGATCGGAGAAGTCACGACCCTTTGCCATCAGGGGAAGGCGCCGCGTGAACTCGTCCGGGCTGTCGATGAACTCCATGCCGCGGAACAACGTCTGATCAGCGAGCGCCTCGTAGCGCTTGCGCAAGTACTCGACGTTGTCGGCACCGTGCACGAAGCTCACGTGAGGGATCGGGTTGATGAATTCTTTGGGGTTGCTGAGCACGCCGTTCTCCACTGCGTGCGACCAGAACTGCCGCGAAACCTGGAACTGCTCGTTGACGGTGATCGCCTTCGAGACGTCGACGGAACCGTCCGAATTCTGCGGGGTGTAGTTCAGCTCGCACAGCGCCGAGTGACCGGTACCCGCGTTGTTCCACGGATCCGAACTTTCCGCGGACGCCGCATCCAGGCGCTCGAACAAGGCAATGGACCAGTCCGGCTGCAGTTGGCGCAGCAGGGCGCCGAGCGTCGCACTCATGATGCCTGCACCGACGAGAACCACGTCGACCTTCTGGTCGGACTTCTTATTCGAGACTGCAGCTGCGTTCGTCACTGGAGATTCGACTTCCTTGTCTTCGTAACTGGCAAGCCTGAGCGGCTTTAGCGCGGACGTTAGGTTACCCGGCGTTCACCATGTCCAATTGTGCGCCTCGCGATGGGCTGGACGGTGCCATTAGATTGTGAATGTGACGCAAAACCCTGAACCCGCGTCGGTTCGATCTGCATGGGTACCGGACATCCTCGGGGAGCGTTATCAGCAACGCACCATTCCGCTGGGCGACGACCCGGACGGTGAAGGGCTGATCGAGGCAACACTCGTCAGGTATTCCCCATCCGAGCCGGTTCAACCCGTTGCAGGTGGTCCCAGCGCGGCGCTCTACGTCCACGGTCGGTCCGACTACTTCTTCCAACGCCACATCGCAGAGCACTTCGCGGCTCGCGGTATGCGATTTTATGCTCTGGACCTGCGCAAATGCGGCCGGTCACAGCGGCGCGACCAGACCCCTCACTTCGTCAGCGACCTCGCCTACTACGACGTCGAACTGGAGGAGGCTGTGCGGATCGTCACAGCCGAGGTCGGCGGCGACCTACTGGTCACCGGCCATTCGACGGGCGGATTGATCGTGCCGCTATGGCTCGACAGGCGACGCCGCAACGGCCACACGACCGGCGTCGCGGGCATCGTCCTCAACAGTCCATGGTTCGACCTGCAGGGCCCCGCCTTTCTGCGCAGCGTCGTCACCACCGCATTCATCGAGGTCGCGGGCCGGTTCAGGGCACTGGCCCCGATACCGGGCAAGAGCATCGACACCTACGGCACCAGCATTCACGCGAGCGGTTACGGCGAATGGGACTTCGATCTCGAATGGAAGCCGCTCGGCGGCTTTCCTGTTCGATTCGGTTGGCTCCGAGCCGTTCGCCACGGCCAGGCCGTGCTGCACCGCGGACTCGATGTCGGTGTCCCGACGCTGATCCTGCGGTCCAAGCTCAGCAGTTTCGCGAAGAAGTACGGTCCCGAGGTCGACGTCGCCGATGCGGTGCTCGACGTGAAGCAGATTCAACGGTGGGCAGGCTGCCTCGGCGATCGGACGACGGTGGTGCCCATCGAGGATGCTCGGCACGACGTGTTCCTCTCGGCACCACGGCCGCTGGCAAAGGCGTTTGCAGAACTCGACATGTGGCTCGATTGGCTGCAGGCTCACCGACACAAGGAGACATGAGCGTGGCTGAGGCAGAGCATTTCGAACTGGCGATCATCGGTTCGGGATCGGGCAACACGATTCTCACCAAACAGTTCGCCGGCAAGAAGGTCGCGATCCTCGAACAGGGCACCTTCGGCGGTACTTGCATCAACGTGGGTTGCATCCCGACCAAGATGTTCGTCTACGCGGCCGAGGTAGCGCGAACCGTGCAGCACGCATCGAAGTTCGGCGTCGACGCACACGTCGACAAGATTCGCTGGTCCGACATCGTCGACCGCGTCTTCGGCAGAATCGATCCGATCTCCGCCGACGCCGAAGACTTCCGCCGGTCGAGAACGCCTGGCACCACGCTGTTTTCGGGGCACGCGGAGTTCGTGGGTCCGCGCACGATCGACACCGGGACCGGCCGGGTCATCACCGCCGATCAGGTCGTCATCGCGGCGGGTTCGCGCGCGAACGTCCCCGCGGAGGTGGCGTCGAGTGGCGTCGAGTTCCACACCAGCGACGACATCATGCGACTGCCCGAACTGCCGGAGAGTCTGGTCATCATCGGCGGCGGCTACATCGCGGCGGAATTCGCTGGGATCTTCTCCGCACTCGGCGTCTCGATCTCGATCGTCGCGCGTGGCGAGAAGTTGCTTCGCCATCTCGACCAGGACATCTCCGAGCAGTTCACCACTCTCGCGCAGGCAAAATGGGACGTCCACCTCGGCCATACCGTCGCAGCTGTCCACAAGACGGAGCCGGGCGTTTCCGTGGAATTGGACGACGGCAGCCGCGTCGACGGCAGTGCGCTACTCGTCGCCGTCGGCCGCACCCCGAACGGCGACCGCCTGAACGTCGCCGCAACGGGCGTCGAGTTGGACGACGACGGCCGCGTCGTCGTCGACGAGTTCCAACGCACCACTGCCGAAGGCATTTTCGCGCTCGGCGACGTGTCCTCGCCGTACCTGCTCAAGCATGTCGCCAACCACGAGGCACGCGTCGTACGTGACAATCTGCTGCGCAACGCGTGGTCGGGTTCGACCGACGAGTTGGTCCGCACCGATCACCGTTTCGTCCCCGCTGCCGTGTTCACCGATCCGCAGATCGCCGACGTCGGCCTCACCGAGGAGGACGCACGCGCCGCAGGCCACGATGTGGCGGTCCACGTGCACACCTACGCCGACGTCGCCTACGGCTGGGCGATGGAAGACGAGGAAGGGCTGTGCAAGATCATCCTCGAGCGTGGCACCAAACGAATCCTCGGCGCACACATCATCGGAGCCCAGGCGTCGACACTCCTTCAGCCCATCGTGCAGGCGATGCAGTTCGGCCTCGATGCCAGGACGATGGCCCGCGGCCAGTACTGGATCCATCCCGGTCTGCCAGAGGTCGTCGAGAATGCGCTGCTAGGAGCCCTTCGCTCGTGAGTCTTTTCGGCGCGCGGGCCCTCCGAAAGGACTCACGAGGCGCGTAGCGCCCGCACTCACCAACTGCTGGTACGCAGGACGATCTCGGTGGCAAGTTCGTGGCTCGCGTCACGTGCGATGTCGGCTATGCCGTCCAATTGCACAACGCGGAATTCGGAGTAGACGTGTCTGCCACTGACGTCGGCCTGTACCCGCTCGCGTGAACTGCCGATCATCACCGTGGTCGGCAATTCCACAGCGGGGCAGGTGGAGTCGAGCACACGGCCTTCGGAGTCCGGGACTGCCGGGTGGCCACGGTCGGCGACGACGAGACTCTGGAAGCGACCGAAACTGCGCGCTGCGAGCAGCCACGCGAGGTCGGCCCCCTCACGGCTACCGACGAGGTTGGCCCACCCGAGTTTCAGGCCGTCGAGGATCCCGATGACCGCTGCTTCGTCGAGTCCGTCGATCGCCTCGGGCACGACGGTGCGCAACCCCGAATTGTGCAATCGCTCGCAAACCTTGTCGAATACCGTCGCCGGGTCGCCCTTACCCGGCAGCAGCACGACTACGTGCGTGCCAACCGGTCCGTCCACACGAACTGTGCAAGTGCCTTCGCCCGCAGCCACTTGGATGAACTCCATGGCATGGGACCGTACGCGATTCGGGCGCTTCGCGCTCGTGCGTCTTTTCGGCGCGCCCGCCCACCGAAAAGACTCACGAGTCTCGTGCGGCCTCGGCCAAATTCAGTAGCGCGTCGACGTCGACGTTCTGCTCGACGAGGTCGGCGAGCAGGTCCAGTTGTGCCGCCCGAACGGCCGCCACCGACGTGTCCTGCGCCAACCTGAAGCCGATCCGCCCCGCACGCATCGCGACGTCCTCCAGCAGCTGTCTGCGATAGCCGTCGGATTCGAGCAGCCCGTGCCAGTGCGTCCCGAAGACGGACCCGCTTACGCTGCCTTCGGGACCCGCGGCCGTGGTCAGCAACGGATCGTCGCCGTTGCGGACCACTCGACCGTGGTGTATTTCGTAGCCGGACACCGGAATTCGTGCTGCGAGACCTTCGACCCGAGCGAGCACCTTCTCGGCCGCGAACTCGATATCGAGGTCGAGCAGACCGAGTCCGACGACCTCACCCGCGCCGGACTCGACGGTGTCGACGATTCTTTTCCCCAGCATTTGATAGCCGCCACAGATCCCGAAGACCGGCTTGCCCGCGGCACCTCGCGCGATCAACGCATCGGCAATACCGTTGCGCCGCATCCATTCCAGGTCGCTGACGGTCGACTTCGATCCGGGAACAACGACGAGGTCGGCTTCGGACAGTCGCGACGGTTCTGTCGCCCACCGCACCGAAACGCCGGGCTCGCATGCCAGTGCTTCGATGTCCGTCGAGTTCGAAATCCGCGGCAGCCGGATCGCTGCAACCGTGAGCCACTGCCCACCGACGGGCGGCGCAGGCCGACCCACCGTCGAATCTCCGACAGTTCCGAGCGAGTCCTCGGCGTCGATCCACAGGTCGTCGGCGAACGGAATCACGCCGAACGTCGGCCGACCGGTCAAGGCTTGCAACTGCTGCAGACCGGGTTCGAGCAGGCCGACGTCGCCGCGAAATTTGTTGATGACGAAGCCCGCGATCAAGTCTTGGTCGGCCTTGTCGAGGATCGCGACGGTCCCATAGAGGTGCGCGAGCACTCCCCCTCGGTCGATATCGCCGACGATGATCACCGGCAGCGACGCCGCCTGCGCCAGACCCATGTTCGCCAGATCGGTTGCCCGCAGATTGATCTCGGCAGGCGACCCAGCGCCTTCGCAGATCACGATGTCGAATTCCGCACGCAGCGAGGCCAGGTCGGCCGACACGATGTCGCGCAACGCTTCCCGATGTTCGACGTAGTTGCGCGCGCTCACCGATCCGACCGCTCGACCACGCACCACCAATTGCGACGTCCGGTCGCTGCCCGGCTTGAGCAGAACCGGATTGAATCTGATGCTCGGTTCGAGTCCACAGGCCTGGGCTTGCAGCGCCTGCGCGCGCCCGATCTCACCACCGTCGAGCGTGACGACGGAGTTGTTCGACATGTTCTGCGCCTTGAACGGCGCCACCTTCATCCCGCGCCGCGCCAGCAGCCTGCACAAACCTGCGACGACGACACTCTTGCCCGCATCCGATGTCGTACCCGCGATCAGGAGCGCGCCACCTCTCACGGGAGGGTGAGAATCTCGGCGCCCGTGTCGGTGACGAGCAGGGTGTGCTCGAACTGTGCGGTCCACTTGCGGTCCTTGGTGACGACGGTCCAGTTGTCGTCCCAGATCTCGTAGTCGATGGAGCCGAGGTTGATCATCGGCTCGATGGTGAAGGTCATACCCGGCTCGATGATCGTCTCGACCGAAGGCTCGTCGTAGTGGAGGATGACGAGCCCGTTGTGGAAGGTGGTGCCGATGCCGTGTCCGGTGAAGTCGCGGACGACGCCGTAGCCGAAGCGGTTCGCGTACGCCTCGATGACTCGGCCGATCACGTTGAGCGCGCGGCCCGGTTTCACGGCCTTGATCGCCCGCATGGTCGCCTCGTGTGTTCGCTCGACGAGGAGACGGTTCTCTTCCGCGACGTCGCCGGCGAAGAAGGTCGCGTTGGTGTCACCGTGTACACCGTCCTTGTAGGCGGTGACGTCGATGTTGACGATGTCCCCGTCCTCGATCACCGTCGAGTCGGGGATGCCGTGGCAGATGACTTCGTTCAGCGAGGTGCAGCACGACTTCGCAAAACCCTTGTAGCCCAACGTGGACGGGTACGCGCCGTGATCGAGCATAAATTCGTGGGCGATGACGTCGAGGCGATCGGTCGTCACACCGGGCGCGACCGCTTTGCCTGCCGCTTCGAGAGCGCCTGCCGCGATCTTGCTGGCTACCCGCATCGCCTCGATCGTCTCTGGCGTCTGCACCCAAGGCTCTTTGCCCTCGACAGCGGTCGGCTTCCAGGCGTACTCGGGCGCTTCGATCGAGCGCGGTACCTGCAGGACCGGCGCGACGACACCTTTCGCCAGGGGCATCCTGGGCTTCCTGGACTTGTTGGTGGTTCCGACAGACATGACCATCAGCCTAACTGCCTACGCTCGTGGGAATAGCGGCCGCGACCTCAGGGTTGACGATTTCGACATCTAGTTGAGTGTTCAACTAGCAATGGCCGACCGAAAGGAAGTCCTGTGGAGTTGGGAATCACGACATTCGCCGAGGCGTACGCGGGCAACGGATCGGCCGCGCCGACCTACGGCGTCCGCTTGCGGCAGGTCGTCGAGGAAGCGGTCGTCGCCGAAGCTGCCGGGTTGGCGGTCTACGGGGTCGGCGAACATCACCGCGCCGACTTCGCTGCCTCCGCTCCGGCGGTCGTACTCGCGGCCGCGGCGGGAAAGACGTCGTCGATCGCGCTGACAAGTGCGGTGACGGTACTGAGCTCCGACGACCCCGTCCGCGTCTACCAGCAGTTCGCGACGCTCGACCTCATCTCGTCCGGTCGCGCCGAGATCATCGCGGGTCGCGGCTCCTTCACGGAATCGTTCCCACTGTTCGGCTACGACCTGGGCGACTACGACGATCTGTTCGTCGAGAAGCTGCAGTTGCTGCTCGAGCTGCGGTCGGGCAATCCCGTCACCTGGAACGGGCAGTTCCGCGCACCGCTGAAGGACCAGATGGTCTATCCGCGGACCGAACGCGAACTTCCCGTCTGGATCGGCGTCGGCGGCAACCCCGAATCCGTCATCCGCGCGGGGCTTCTCGGCTTGCCCTTGGCGATAGCGATCATCGGCGGTGAACCGGCACGTTTCGCACCGCTCGCCGACCTCTACCGGCGTGCGCTCGCCGAAGGTGGACACGAACCGAAGCCGATCGCCGTGCACGCACACGGTTACATCGCCGAGTCCGAAGAACGTGCGGTCGAAGACTTCTATCCGTCCTACGCGATGGCGATGACCAAGCT
This sequence comes from Antrihabitans spumae, assembly GCF_043944905.1. NCBI lineage: Bacteria > Bacillati > Actinomycetota > Actinomycetes > Mycobacteriales > Nocardiaceae > Antrihabitans > Antrihabitans spumae. The sequence goes on along the minus strand of NZ_JBIMSN010000118.1, from coordinate 56,668 downwards.
GGGCCGCGAACGCGGCTGGGGACCCATGACGCGCGCTCAGTTCGACGGTTTGCGATCGCCCCACGGTTCGCTGCTGGTCGGCACGCCGGAGCAGGTCGCGGACAAGATCTCGGCGATGCAAACCTCGCTCGGCATCGACCGATTCATGCTGCACGTGAGCGTCGGGACCATGCCCCACGATCAGGTGCTCGGCAGCATCGAACTGCTGGGCAACAAGGTCGCGCCGCTGGCCGGGTAGGGCGCTACGCGCCTCGTGAGTCTTTTCGGCGGGCGGAACCTCCGAAAAGACTCACGAGGCCGAAGGCCATTACTGCGACGCGGCGACCGCCGCCTTCCTGGCGGCGACCCAGCCTCCGAATGCGGAGATATCGCGCGCTGCCGTTGCGGCCTCGAAATCGCAGCCGAAGCCCGTTATCCACGAGCCGTCCTGGAGTTCGACGGATCCAAGCAGCATCGGGGTGGGGAGTTCGGCGAGGAAGTCGCCGAGCGCGCTCGCGGACAACACCCACTTCTCCCCCACGATCGACACCCCGCCCTGCGCTACCCGCAACAGTCCGGGTTTCGGTGGCACCGTGTCGAGTTCGGTGAGTCGGTAGTTCGCCGCGGTGGCGATCGGTCCAGCCCATCTCGCACCGCGGCTGGAGAGTTCGTGGTCGAGCGGTTGACCACGCAGGTGCGCGCCGAACACGGCGAGCTCGCGGACGGGTGCTGCGATCTGTTCGAGCCACGAGTGCGTCGACGACCCGGCCCCGAGGATCCGACCGGCTAGATCGGCAAGAACGCCATCGTGAAAGCTCTTCGACAGCAACGTGATACCGAACTGAGCAACACCACGCTCACCTTCGTCCACCTCGCCAACCGGAATCGCGATCGCCGACATGTCGAAGAGGTTGCAGAAGTTCGTGTAGCGACCCATTGCGGAATTGACGCCGATCGGATCGGCAGCGACCTCGTCGATGGTCGGGTGCATCGGCGCGGTCGGCACCATCAGCGCGTCGCAGCCCGCCAACTCGGCGAACGCAGCCGCGCGCAGTTCCTGCACTCGCGCGCGGTCCCGCAGCAGCTGCGACGCGGTCACGTCCCTGCCCGACGCGGCGATCGACGCGACGGTCACATCGACGCCGGCCGCAGCGTCGGCGCCGGACACGAACTCTCCGAACGCATTCCACCGCTCAGCGACCAGGGCGCCGTCGTAGAGCAACCGCGCAGCCTCGAGGAACGACGTCATGTCGATCGACACGATCTCGATGCCGGCAGCACGAGCACGGTCGGCGGCGTCGGCGAATGCGGCTTTCCAGTTGTCGGCGAGCGCAGACAAGTCCTTCGGCACAGCGACTTTCGCGCGTGGCGGCGCCGCGAGCGGTAGGTCGTTCGGCCAGGCTCGCGCGGAACGCTCACCCGCCATCGCTGCCATCGCTTGCTGTGCCGTCGCAAGATCTTTGGCGAGAATCGAAACGCAATCGTAGGACGCGCACGCCGGCACGACACCCTCGGTCGACACGATGCCGATCGTCGGCTTGATCCCGACGATGCCCTGAAGACCGGCCGGAACCCGACCCGACCCTGCTGTGTCCGTCCCGATCGCGATGTCGGCGAAACCGAGGGCTACCGCGACTGCCGAACCCGAACTCGAACCACCCGATATGTGTCCTGGCCGACGCGAATCATGCACCGCGCCATAGGGACTACGAGTTCCGACGAGTCCGGTCGCGAACTGATCGAGGTTCGTTTTGCCAAGAACGACAGCGCCCGACCGGACCAGATTGGCAACTGCCGGTGCGTCACAGGTCGGCGTGTACGCGAATCCAGGGCATCCGGCCGTCGTCGGCAATCCTGCGACATCGACGTTGTCCTTGACCGCCAACAGCAGACCCGCAAGCGGACCACCGGCAGCCAACGCTGCGGCGTAATCCGCCTCGACGGACTCCCTGTCCCGCAGGTGCACAAAGACTTCCGGCCGATCAGCGTCGGCGATCCGGCGGAATATGTCGGACACCCTGCTCATGCGATCTCTTCCCCTCGTGATTCTTCGGGCGTTGCCGCGAACTCTCCCGCGGCAGCCCATCGTTGCCGCTCTTCCGCTCGAGCAGTCTCCATCAGTGTGCGCTTGGTCGCGATGTCGGCAGCATTCTCCGACAGAAAGGCCTGGTGTTGCGCGAGCGAGAAGCTGCCGTCGACGACCTCGACCTGCCCTCGCCCCGCCGCCATGTCGGCACGCAGGTCCAACAGCTCGTCCGACGAGACCGGGTACCAGCTGATCCTGTCGAAGAATCTGAGCAACCACGGATGGTCCGGCTCGAACCCGGCGGACTCCAACGGATGGCGGTGATTCCAGATCTGTGTTGTGCGGCCGACGAATTGGTAGCCACCAGGGCCTTCCATGCCGTAGATGCATAGGTACGCGCCACCGATCCCGACAGCATTCTCCGGTGTCCAGGTACGGGCCGGGTTGTACTTCGTCGTAACCAACCGGTGTCGCGGATCCAACGGTGTCGCAACCGGAGCACCGAGGTACACGTCGCCGAGTCCGAGCACAAGGTATTCGGCGTCGTAGACGGTGCGATACACGTCGTCGACGCTGTCGAGCCCGTTCATCCGACGAATGAACTCGATGTTCCACGGGCACCACGGCGCGTCGGCGCGAACGCCGTGCATGTAGCGCAGTGTTGCCTCGCGAGTCGACGGATCGTCCCAGCACAGCGGCAGTCGAACGGTTCGACTCGGAACGACGAGTTCCGACGCCGACGGCAACTGCTGCTCGATCTCCTGCAGTGCGGCGAGCGCTGACGGCAACCCGCGAACGGACGGATCCAGCTTGACCTGCAGCGACCTGATGCCGGGCGTGAGATCGACGATGCCCGAAAGTTGTTGTTCCGCAACTGCGGTATGCAATGCGTGGACGCGGGCACGTAGCGCGAGATCGAGTCGCATCGTCCCGTATTCGACGAGGATGTTGTCGTCGCCACTGCGTCGGTAGGTGACGATCGTGGACTGATCAGACGTCACCGAACGACCGAGTATGCCGTGGTCGGCATCGCCGCCGCGCGAGAACACCGCCGGTGACGAGGCGCGACGTGAGCGTCCGAGCGCCTTGTGCGACGCCGCTTCCGACGCCCGAACAGGCACGAACCTGACCGTGTTTCCCGGGGCGAGTTGCCCGAGCTTCCAGCGGTCGGCGCTGGTCACCGTCACCGGGCACACGAAGCCACCCAGGCTCGGCCCGTCCGGTCCGAGCAGGATCGGGGTGTCGCCCGTGAAGTCGAGGGAGCCGACGGAATAGGCGTTGTCGTGAATATTCGACGGGTGCAATCCCGCCTCGCCGCCGTCCGGTCGCGCCCAGTCAGGACGCGGACCGACCAGCCGGACCCCTGTGCGATCGGAGTTGAAGTGGACCTCGTAGTCGAAGGTGTAGAGCGTGTGGATGTCGTTGTCGGTGAAGAACTCCGGCGCCGAATGCGGACCGACGGTGACGGCGATCTGCCAATGCCGAGCGAGCGCGGGTTGTTCTTCGACGAGGATGCGACGACGAATTCCGGTCGCTTCGTCGTCGACCTTCAGCACATCGCCGACCGTCAGGGCCCTGCCGTTGTGCCCACCGAATCGTCCGAGCGTGAACGTCGACGCGCTGCCGAGGTACGGCTGCGCCGAAATGCCACCTGCGACAGCAAGATAGGCCCGGACTCCGGGTCCCGTCACCATGCCGATGTCGAGTAACTCACCCGCACCTACCAGCACAGGTTGCCATGGCGAAACGGTTCGTCCCGCAACGGTGATCGGAACTTGTGCGCCGGTGACGCTCACCCAGGTGTCGGTATCGAAGCGCAACGCCGGACCCGCCATCGTGATTTCGAGGCCGGGCGCACCCTCCTCGTTACCGACGGCGACGTTGGCGAGCCGAAACGACAGGTCGTCCATCGGACCGGACGGCGGTACGCCGATCTGCCAGTAGCCGACCCGACCCGGCCAGTCCTGCACGGTCGTCATCATGCCGGCGCGAATCACCTCCATGATGGTCATGTCCTTGCGAACGTGTCGTCGCGAGTCACGATCATGCGCACCGTCGTCGGGTCGAATCCGTTGCAGGGGTTGTTGATTTGCGGGCAATTAGAAACCAGGACGAGGGTGTCGATCTCGGCACGTACAGCAAGCCTCTTACCCGGTGCGGACAGTCCGTCGACGATGCCGAGCGACCCGTCGGCGTCCACCGGCACGTTCATGAAGAAGTTGATGTTGCCGACGATGTCGGCTTTGCCGAGTCCCCACCGCGCACCCTCACGGACGAAGTTCTCTACACACGCGTGCTGATGTTTGGTGTGATGCCCGTACCGCAGGGTGTTCGATTCCTGCGAGCACGCACCGCCGACCGTGTCGTGATTGCCGACCTCGTCGGCAACGATCGTGAGCATCGGAGCGCCGTCGGAGTCGCGTAGTACGGTGTCCACCGACAGGTAGATGTTCTGTTGTGCAGCAACGGTTGTCGCCGCCGAATAGCGAACTGCATGGTCGTTCGCACCGTAGAACAGGGTATCGACGGCCTGGTTGCCGAACAGGTCGACGATGGTCAGCACCTCGCCTTTGCGCACGATCGCCGACCACGGACCACGGGCCGGTGCGATCTCGTCGAGCACTACGTCACCCGGCGCCAACGCGAGAGTGGTTGCGGGCGCGGTGGTGAGGTCGTTGGCTGGATTATCGATTGACGTACTCATCGGACTCCCCCGATCGTGGTGCCGGGATGTAGTGCGTTCCAGGCGTCTTCGGTGTTTGCGTGAGCGCGTTGGTACTCGGGGTCTCTGTCGTCGAGCGTCGATCCGATCTCGCGGAGGTCGCTCTCGGCCTCCCAGGCAAGAACTTCCAACGCCGTCGTTGCGAACTCCGTCGCCGGGTCGAGCGGGTGCGCGGTGTTGGCGATCGCGACTATCAGCGGAAGATGAAGCAGCAGTTCGACGGCCGCGCCTGCTCCGGCCGACCCGATCGACCGCAGCCCGCCGTCGGCGCCGACCCGAATTCCGTGGAAGAACGACAGATTCGGCGCTACGTCACGTGGGCGCAGTCCGTTCTTGAGTGCGGCGAGGGTCAGCAGTTCCCGACCGGCAGGAGCACCGGACTCGACCTCACCCGAGCCGTACTTCTCGATGTTGCCCGCCAAGGTCGTTGTGCCGCAGAGCGCGTCGTGGTGCTGTGAGGAATCGGCGACGATGGTGGCAAGTACTCTTCCTTGATCGCTGAGCAACGGATGCCCGCTGGTCAGGTAGGCCTGCCACGGAACCTTCACCGTGTCGGCAACATTGAGCCGCTCCCACGGTGCATCGGCCCGCCACAGGAGCAGGTGTGCGCAGGCTGCTCCGTCGAGGTCTCGCAGTCGCAACCGGGTACCGCGCGCGAGCACCTTCGTCGCGTAGCGCCCGCCGGGAATCGTCTCCGCCCAGGTCAGTCGTCCTGCATCGACGCCGGCAGGAGGGTCGGACCATGCCGTGGCCGGTACGACCGGCATTGCGTCGGTGCTGATTCCGGCTTGCGAGCGAGCGTGCTCCCGCGCGCCGGATGTTGTTGCGGTACTCATTCTCCAACTCCAGTCTTGACAGGGTTCGGATGTGCCTTCTTGTGCGGGAAGCAGGCGATACCGAGCAGCAGGGCGATCGCGATGCTGATCGGTCCTGCCCACACCATCAAGGGGTATTCGCCTGTCGGATCGAAGATTTCAGCGCGCGGCCAACCCAGGTTGACGATCATCACGACGCCGTAGACGACTGCGGCCGCATTCACGACGATGCCGAATTTACCGAGGGTGAACAGCGGTCGACCTTCGGCGTCGACGCTTCGGGCGGCGGTCGACTGTGACGGCCAGCCGCGGAGGCGTCGGTACAGCAGCGGCGCGGTCACAAGCAGGTAGGCGAGGTAGATCAGGATGATGCACACGCTGGCAAGAGTCGCGAAGATCGCCGAGTTGCCGACGTTGACGAGCAGCACGCCGATGCACAGCAGCCCGATCAGGATCGACGGCCAGATCGGAGTACCGGTGCGCGGATTTACTCGCGAGAGCACCGACGAGGCCGGCAGTCGACCGTCACGTGCCATGGAGAACATCAACCGAGACGCGGCTGTCTGAATTGCCAAGGTGCAGATGGTGATTGCGATGCACACATCGATCAGCAGGATGGTTCCCCAAGGCGAGGACAACACGGTGTCCAGCACGTACGGAAGTCCTTCGGCAGCGAGCCTGCCATCGGTGAGGCTCGGTGCGGCCATCAGCGCGCCGATGATCATCAGCCCACCACCGAGTGCGGACACTGACAGTGCGAGCCGAATCGTTCGGGGTGCGACCCGACGCGGATTGCGGGTCTCTTCCGCGAGTTCGCCCGCCGAGCCGAAGCCGACCATCACGTACGCAGCCATCAACCCGGACACGATCCAGGCCCACAGATAACCCGGCTGATCCGACGCGCCGGTATCGAGGACGACGTCGGGGCCACGTTGTGCATGCGTGAAAAAGACTGCGACAACGGCAATCACACCGACGATCTCGCACACGACACCGATGCTGTTGACCCGTGACATCCATTTGACGCCGATGCAGTTGATGGTCGTGGTGACAGCGAGCAGTATCGATCCGAGTACAACTGCGTTGGCTGCGCCGCTGCTCGAGGTGAGGTCGGGGTCGTCTCCGACGAGTTGGAATCCGGTCCAGATTGCGGGCATGACAACCTGCAGTGCGATCGCGGCTGCCGAGGCCGTCACGATCTGGGCGAGGATCATGAACCAGCCACCGAACCAGCCGACGACCTCGCCGCCCATTCGACGGGACCATTGATAGATCGCGCCCGAGATCGGGTACCGCGCAGCGAGTTCGGCGAAGCAGAGTGCAACGAGGAACTGGCCGGCGAAGACCAGCGGCCAGGTCCAGAAGAAGGCCGGTCCGGCGAATCCGAAACCGAGCCCGAACAATTGGAAGATGGTGGTGAGGATCGATACGAACGAGAAACCGGCGGCGAAGGATTCGAACTTTCCGAGCGAACGATGAAGCTGTTGCTGGTAGCCGAACTCTGCCAGATCGTCATTGTCCTCGACGGTTTTCAATGTCATCGTGACCTACTCGTGAAAGGGGTGCCGCTTGTTACCTGTCAGATGACAGTTAAGCCCGACGCGATGTCGTCCGCGTTACACACGAGTTTCTTTTTTGTTCGATTCTGTCCCCTTTGCCGTACCGCTTGCCGAGCCTCCTTCACCACACTGCACACCCAACGCCCAACCTGATGCCACAATTTCGGACATGACCGTGCCTGCCAACGTCGTCGAGTTGTGCAACCTCATCGAGGACACAACCGACGAGGCAGCACTGGTGCAGGCCGCGCGTGGCGCACGTCGCATCGTCGCCGAAGCGCAGCGCGACGGTATGCCCGCGACGAAACTCGCCGAATCGTGGTCGACGCTGGTCCGCAGCACCGTCGCCTCCGCAGCACGGTTCGGAATACCCCCGTCGAGCGCGGGCTGGTCCTGGTACGTCTCGGGGAGCACTGCACGCAACGAGGCACTGCCGGGTTCGGACGTCGAATCGATACTGGTGCTCGACGATCCCCGGGCCGACCTACGCGCTGCGATGGACAGCGCCGGTTACGTCCACTCGGTCCTCGACCGTTGCGGGCTGCGCGGCGACGACAAGGGTGCGGTCGCGTCGCGGGCCCGCTTCTGTCGAACGGCGGTGCAGTGGACCGAGGGAATCGATGCGTGGACCAACGATCCGCAACTCGACCGCGGCGTCGTGATGTCAGGGCTGCTGGCCGACGCACGATCGGTCACGGGCGACAGCGATGCCCTCCGACATTCTCTGGCCGAGGTGATCAAGACGCGCGAGCGGGCTCTCGCTGCGATGCTCAGCGATTCTCTGTTCGTTCGTGCAGCGTTGCCGTCACGGCTGCGGCTCTTCGCGACGCGAGACGACGTCGTCGATCTCAAGGCCGCCGCGATCGAGCCTGTTGTATCGATCGCCCGCTGGGCTGCGCTGAGCTCGGGATCGCCGACGCTCGCCACCCTCGATCGACTTCGTGACGCGGCGGGTACGAAGTTTCTCAGCACCGACGACGCGCAGGTGCTGCGGGAGTGCTACACGATCTCGACGCGGATGCGTTGGCATCATCGCGCGCGGCTGTGGCTCGATGCGGGGCCGAACGACAGCCGAGTCACCGATGAGGTGACGCTGTCGGACCTGCCCCCGCAGGACCGGGCGCTGCTGCGCGGCGTCGGTAGGGAGATCAGCGGAATCAGGCGAAAGCTCGCCTATCTGGCGTCGACGTCGACCTTCACCGGACGGTGACTACCAAAAATTCTTCGGACGATCTTCCGGACGCCGTCGCTCAGGCGATCGCCGCGGAAGCCCTCGAAGGCTGGCGACCGACCGACGAGAACATCGCCGACCTCGTCGCCGTCTTCGATGCGCGAATGTCGTTCGGCGAATACCTCGGCAGGTATCTGACGTCGATCCGCGAACCGCACACCCTCGTCAGGCGACGTATCGTCGCACGTCGCAGACCGTATTTGATCCCGGGGACAACGGTGCTGCGCAACAACTTCGGCATCGAAGAGGCGGCCGCGCTGCAACAGCTGGAATACCTGTGCACGGCAGCGCGGATCGTTCGTCTCGATGTCTCGAACCCGTTCTCGGTCCCGGATCCACACGAGCTACACCAGCAGATCTTCGGTGATGTGTACGCCTGGGCCGGGCAGAACCGGATCACCGACCTACGCCGCGGCGACTCCGCATTCGCAACTGTCGACACCCTCGATGCACGGATGCAGCTGATCGCTGCAACTGCCGCCGAGCTGGTTGCGACGTGCGACGCCGTGTCGGACAGCGAGTTCGCGTATCTGCTCGCACGCCTGTACGCCCTCTACAACCACACCCATCCGTTCCGCGAGGGCAACGGTCGCACAGGGACGCTGTATCTGCGACTGCTCGCCCGCCGGTGCGGCCGGAGACTCGATCTCACGGGTATCGGGAGAGCCGAATGGATTCAGGCCTCGCGTGACTCGATGCCTTTTCGTCGTGACGGCGATCCCCAACATCGCCCGTTCCTTGGGTTGTTCGGAAAAGCCATAGGCCCTTCGGGCTCGTGAGTCCTTTTGGTGGGCCCGCCCGCCGAAAGTGCTCACGAGCCCGAAGGGCCCGCGTGTGTATCGTGCGAATGTGAGCACTCGAATACATGCGTTCGGCGACGATGCCCTGAGCGACCACGACGCTACGGCGATCGCGGAACTGATTCGGACACGCAAGATCAGCCCGCTCGACGCGGTCGACGCGGCGATCGAACGCGCCGAACGGGTGGAACCGGCCCTGGACGCAATCGTGGTTCGCGACTTCGAGAACGCTCGAAAGGCCGCCGCCGCAACGCCGATCGGCGCCGGCTTCGCCGGCGTGCCGACCTTCGTCAAGGACAACATCGACATCGCCGGCTTGCCGACGAATCATGGCACCCGAGCATTCGTCGCCCGACCTGCCAAGGCCGACGGTGTCTTCGCGAAACAGTTTCTCGCGCAAGGTGTCGTCAATCTGGGGAAGAGCGCACTGCCCGAGTTCGGCTTCAACGCCAGCACGGAGTTCAGGGAGGGTGTGCCTACCCGAAATCCATGGAACCCAACGTTTTCCGCAGGAGCATCGTCGGGCGGTGCTGCCGCGTTGGTTGCCGCAGGCGTCGTTCCACTCGCTCACGGCAACGACGGCGGCGGATCCATCCGCATTCCGGCAGCGGTCTGCGGTCTGGTCGGGTTGAAGGCAACGCGTGGGCGGTTGCGCGAGGAGAAGTTGAGCCACGCCATGCCGATCAAACTCGTCATGGAGGGCGTGCTCACCCGCAGCGTCCGCGACACTGCCAACTTCTTCGCCAATGCCGAAGAGCACTATCGCAATTCGGCGCTACGCCCGATCGGCCGAGTGCTCGCCCCAGGTTCCCTGCGCCTTCGCATCGGGGTGCTGCCCGACACGGTTGTCGGCAACCCGGCGGACTCGGAAACCCGTGCCACAGTGACTGCGGCGGCAACACTGCTCGCCGAGTCGGGCCACCACGTCGAGGAACTGTCCGTGCCACCGGCCGGCGAACAGTTCGCCCAGGATTTCGCGGTCTACTGGGGATTGTTGTCTTTCTTCGTCGCGACGACGGGCCGGTTGTCCGTCGCTCGTGATTTCGATTCCGCGAAGCTGGACAATCTCACGATCGGATTGCGAGATCACTACCGCGCCAATCTGCTTCGCACCCCCGCCGTGCTGTACCGCCTGCGACGATCTGCCGCGGAATACAGCCGATTCTTCGACAACTACGACGTGGTGTTGTCGCCGGTGCTCGCCCACACCACACCCGAGATCGGCTACCTGTCGCCGTTGCAGTCGTTCGACGAACTGTTCGAGAAGCTACGCAACTACGTGTCGTTCACACCGTTGAACAACGCGAGCGGTGGACCCGCGATTTCCTTGCCTTTCGGCGAGTCGGGCCTCGGTTTGCCTATCGGAGTGCACCTTTCGGCCAATCACGGCGACGAGGCGACGCTGTTGGAACTGGCGTACGAGATCGAGCAGGCGACGCCGTGGCGCCGCATCGATGCCGTGCCCGAACGCGCCGACTTCCGGCTCAGCGAGTGAGCGTTGCGACGAACGCGATGCGATCACCGCGGTAGAGCGACCTGATGCATTCGATCGGAACACCGTTGGTGTCCAGCGTTTTTCGATGCATCAGCAGCATCGGCATAGCCGTGGTCGACTCGAGCAGCGCTGCCTCGCGCGGTGACGCGAGCACAGTCTCGATCCGCTCGGTCGCCTCGCCGAACTCGACTCCCGATGCGCGGATCGCGGCATAGAGCGAGGTTGTCGGATCGAACGTCTGCCGGAAGTCACCGAAGCGGGACTTCGGTAGGTACGTGCTTTCCAGCCCGATCCGCTCACCATCGGCGAGCAGAACCCGCTCGAGATGCATGACCGGCGACTCGAGAGGTAGCGCGAGATCGGTCGCGAGTGTGTCGTCGGCGACGAGGTCTTCCCAGGTGACGACGACGCGACTCGGCACTCTGCCGTAGAGCAGGGCTCCTTCGGTATAGGAGCGAAGCGACAGCGGCTGCGTCAGCTTGGGCCGCGATACGACGGTCCCCCTGCCGCGTCGCTCGATGCGTCCTTCGACCAGAAGTTCGTGCAACGCTTGCCGAACCGTCTCTCGCGATACTTCGAAACGCGCGGCCAGTTCGCGTTCGGGTGGCACAGTGTCGCCGACCTCGAGTTCGAGGAGGATGTGTTCGAGCCCCTGACGTACGACGTAGGACTTCGGCTCTCGATCGAGCGACGTCATGCCACCGTCGTCCTACGTTCGAGTAACCGTCCTGCGACCTCTAGCACCTCTGCTATCGACGCACCTTGCGCGCCAGGGACTTTGGCCGCATCATCGTAACGTCGCAGCCGTAGCGCGTCTGGCCACCAGGGATGCTCGACATAGGCGCGGTCGACCCCCGAACCGCCCTGCGCCTGCATCGACAGGACCGATACATCGGAAAGCATTGCCGCATAACCGGGTTCGGTCTCGGCCAAAAACTTCTTTGCGGCGACGTGCGCGCCTGCGAGCCAACCGACCCGGTCACCGAAGCGCGGCGTCAACCATTCGCGTGCCACGTGATCGTGCTTCGCGGTCGGCGATCCGTCGACGAGTGGGCTGTGTCCGATGTCGTGCAATGCGGCGGCGACAACCAGTTCGTCGTCGGCATCGTCGTCGAGGGCGTGCCGTGCACTTTGGAGTGCGTGCTGGAGTTCGTCGACGAGCTCCTCGTCCCACACACCTTCCAGTGACCGCAACAAACGACCCACCTCGTCCAGCACATCCATGGCCGTGATGGTACCCCCGGATTGGTCTATACCAATTGTTAACGTGTTGTTCGCACGGCGATCACCCATTGGTCTAGACCAATGGGCCATGCTTCTCTGCATGCGTTTGGTAATCATCGGCGGCGGAATCCTCGGAACCGCGCACGCCCTGGCAGCAATCCGTCGCGGACACGAAGTTGTCCACCTCGAACGAGAGACCGAAGCGCGCGGCGCGACCGTTCGCAACTTCGGACTCGTGTGGGTATCCGGCCGTGCGAGTCACGAACTCGACGCCGCGTTGCAATCGAGGGACCTGTGGGAAGAGATCGGCGGACGCATCGCAGGCGTCGGATTCCGACCGACAGGATCGATCACACTGCTCCGCACTCCCGACGAGGTAGCCGTCGCCGAGGAGATGCTCACCCGCGTCGATGCCGTCGATCGTGGTTTCGAACTGCTCGATCCCACAGAGGTCCGCGCCCTTAACCCGGCACTTCGCGGCAAATTCCTTGGTGGCCTGCATTGTTCGCGTGACGCAGCGGTCGAATCACGAGTCGCGCTACCTGCGATTCGCGCCTACCTTGCCGCGACGGGACGCTACGACTTCCACGCAGGTACCGAGGCACGCTCGGTCACCTCCAGCACCTCGGGCGCGTCCGTTCGCGACGACCTCGGCAACACCTACGACGCCGACCTCGTCGTCTTCTGCCCCGGCGCCAACCACACCGGGCTGACACGTGAACTCGCGGGCGAACTCCCCGTCCGAAGAGTACGACTGCAAATGATGCAGACGGCACCGCTCGGCGAACCGTTCCCGACCGCCATCGCCGACGGCGACAGCTTTCGGTACTATCCGGCGTTCGCAGGTACCGCGCTGGATGCGCTGGCAAGCAATCAAGCCCAGGACTTCACCGCCGCCGAGCACAAGATGCAACTCCTCTGTGTGCAGCGACTGCACGGCGGCCTCACCATCGGCGACACCCACGAATACGCCGAACCGTTCGCATTCGACGTCGACGAAAGCCCGTACGAGTACCTGACCGGCGTCGTCGAAGAACTGCTCGGCCGCAAGCTCCCCGAGGTAGTTCGTCGCTGGGCGGGGGTCTACAGCCAGTCGCTCGACCCCGGCGAACTCGTGCACCGCAAACAGGTCGACGACCACACCTGGGTCGTCACCGGCGTCGGCGGACGCGGAATGACGTTGAGCCCGTTCCTCGGCGAGCAGTCGGCCGATCTTTTCGATCTCTGATCCGACAACAACTTTCGAGCTAGGAGTTCCCTTGAGCAACAACCAGTCCGACAATCTGCCCACAACGTCGATACAACTCGCCGTCCTCGACATGGCCGGAACGACCGTCGCCGACGGCGGCCTCGTACTGCAGGCTTTCGACATCGCCGCGACGTCGGCAGGAATTGCGGAATCCGGCGCCGAGCGTGATGTCGCACGCAAGTACGTCGTCGACACCATGGGCCAGTCGAAGATCGCCGTGTTTCGCGCGTTGCTCGACGACGAACAACGTGCTCAGGCAGCCAATCTCGCGTTCGAGCAGGCCTACGACGCACTGATCGAGGCAGGCAACGCCGCAGCGCTGCCCGGTGCCGAACTGGCGATCGACAAGCTTCGCAGCGCAGGCATCAAGGTTGCGCTGACGACCGGCTTCAGCAGCTCGACACAATCGAAACTCCTTACCGCTCTTGGCTGGGACCACATCGCCGACCTGGCTATCGCGCCGCCGGACGCCGGCCGCGGTCGACCCTACCCCGACCTGATCCTGACCGCGATTCTGCGCCTCGGCATCGACGACGTCAAAAGCGTTGCGGTGCTTGGCGATACGACGAGCGACATCGCAAGCGGACTCGCTGCGGGGTCGGCCATCGTCGCGGGCACCCTGACCGGCGCGCACGACGAGGCGCAGTTCCGCGCAGCGGGTGCGACGCACGTCGTCGCGACAGTCGGCGACTTCGCCGACCTCCTGCTCTCCGACTGACCGCTTTCGGACTGACCGCTTCCGGACTGACTGCATCCCGACCGACCGCTTTCCGACCCACCGTCCACTTTCGACAAACACCCCCTGCACGTCGCATCGCAATCCACACCGACCCGACCCCCGAAAGGGCTCAGTTCCATGCGCATTCGTAGAAATTCGACACATCGGCGCCGCCTCGGCGCAGGCAAGATCGCGATGCTTGCCGTGGCCGCGACCGCTATCTCGTTCACCGCGGCCTGCGGTGGCACCGGGACAAGCAGTTCCGACGGCAAGACTCTCACCGTCTACAGTGCCGATGGCCTTGCGGGCTGGTACAAGACGCAGTTCGCCAAGTTCGAAGCCGACACCGGCATCGCCGTCAACCTCGTCGAAGCCGGATCGGGTGAAGTCGTTTCACGGCTCGAGAAGGAGCAGTCGAACGCGCAGGCAGACGTCGTCGTCACACTCCCCCCGTTCATCCAGCGCGCTGAACAGCAGGGCCTGTTGCAGCCGAGCGGTGTCGACACTACGGCCATCGCGGACGCCGACAAGGATCCCGACGGCAACTACGTCACGCTCGCCTCGAACTTCCTGTGCTTCATCGCAAATCCGGGTGCCAACCCGGCTCCGGTCACGTGGGACGACCTGCTGAGCGAACAGTTCAAGGGCAAATTGCAGTATTCGACGCCAGGGCAAGCCGGTGACGGCACCGCAGTACTTCTGCTGCTGCAAAACCTGCTTGGCAAGCAGGGTGCGCTCGACTACCTCGGCAAGCTGCAGGCCAACAACGTCGGTCCGTCGTCGTCTACGGGCAAGCTGCAGCCGAAGGTCAGCAACGGCGAACTCCTCGTCGCCAACGGGGACATCCAGATGAACCTGACGTCCATCAGGGACGACGGGTCGAAGTTCAACGTCTTCTTCCCCGCTTCCGCGGACGGTAAGCGCACCACGATCGCAGTCCCCTACGTCATGGGCCTCGCGAAAGGCGCACCGAACACCGAAAACGCAAAGAAGCTGATGGAGTTCATGTTGAGTTCCGACGTCCAGAAGACCTTGGGCACAGAGGCTCTCGCCGTGCCTGCCCGCTCGGACGCCGTAGCTGCCGATACCGCACCGGGTTCCCCGGCCGCGTTGCTGAACGACGTCGAGGTGTACCACCCCGACTGGAACACCGTCATCACCGAACTCGACGCCGACGTCGCCGCGTATCAGAAAGCAACCGGGAGCTGATCATGTCCGACCTCGGGACGACGGGTGCAACTGTCAACACGACAAAGTCGACCAACGTCGCTGGAGCTGTCGACTATTCGGCACCCGCGATCGTGTTCGACCGCGTATCGGTCGCGTACGGCCGCGGCAAGAATGTCACCAACGCTCTAGTCGACTTCAATCTGCGTGTCGCACAGGGCGAGACGGTTGCCCTGCTCGGTCCGAGCGGGTCGGGCAAGTCGACGGCGCTCAAAGCGCTCGCCGGCTTCGCCCGTCCCACGTCGGGAACGGTGAACCTCGGCGGTCGCGACGTCACCGATCTGCCGCCTGCCAAGCGTGGCATCGGTGTGGTCGTGCAGTCCTACGCACTGTTCCCGCACATGCGGGTCAGCGAGAACGTCGCATTCGGCCTCAAAGCCAACAAGGTGCCGAGGTCACAGATCGCAGGCCGCGTTGCCGACGCGCTCGCAATGGTCGGCATGTCGGCCTACGGCAAACGCCTACCGCGCGAGTTGTCGGGTGGCCAGCAACAGCGTGTGGCCATCGCGAGAGCGCTTGCCATTCGTCCCAAGGTGCTACTGCTCGACGAACCACTCGCCGCACTGGATGCCGCACTACGCCAGTCGATGCTCGCCGAGTTGCAGTTGCTGCGAAAAGCGCTGCCTGACACCGCAATGCTGTACGTCACCCACGATCAGTCCGAGGCGTTGGCACTCGCCGATCGGATCGTCGTCATGCGGGACGCACGTCTCGTGGACGTCGATACCGCTGCCAATCTGTGGCAGCGGCCGCCGACCAGTTTCACGGCGGCCTTCCTCGGCGGTGCGAATCTGATCCCGTGCACCGTTGGTCGCGTGATCGGTACGTCGGCACTGATCAGCGTCGCGGATTCGACACTCAATGCGGAGGCGCCGCAGCCGGAGGTCGGCAAAATCGATTGGGCGCCTGGGTCACCCGCTCTACTGTGTGTCCGCCCGCACGCCATCACGGTCGGGTCCGCGGGCGACAAGGGTGCACTGCGTGCGACTGTCACAGCGAGTGTCTGGCGGGGTTCCTCGACCCGGCTCAGCCTCGCCGTGCACGGCCTACCGGACCTGATCCTGCAGGCCGACGTGCCTGGACAGGCGCGGTACGACCTGGATGCCGTTGTCGGAGTCAAGCTTCCGGAGCCCGCAGGGGTGCTGGTGCAGGCACCGGGCGGTACTCCATGACCGCGGCACTGCTCGAACGGCCGAATCCCGCACCACCCGAGGTCCGCAAGGAGCCGATCAGGTGGGTCGGCGCACTGTGGGCGCTGCCGCCGCTGCTCATCGTGCTCGGCGTCGCGGTCTATCCGGTCGCGCGGGTGCTGGAACAGTCGACGACAGGCGAGGACACCAGCAGTTGGTCGGGCGTGCTCTCGTCGTCGCTGTTTCGAAACGCGCTGTGGCGCACCGTCGAGATCGCGGTGCTGTCGACGCTCGGGTGTTTGGTTCTCGGCACCTTCATCGCGCTCGTGCTGGCGTTCGTGCCTTTCCCCGGATCGCGTGTGGTCGGCAGACTGATCGACACCGTCCTCGCGTTGCCGTCGTTTCTCATCACACTGGCTTTCACCTTCCTCTACGGCACCGCAGGTGCGTTTAACGCGCTGTACAAGGATGTTTCGGGCTCCGACGAACCCCTGCTCAACTTTCTGAACACACCGGCGGGCGTCATCGCTGCCGAGATCACGTTCTTCACACCGTTCGTCGTACGTCCGCTGCTCGCCGCGTTCGCCCAGCTGCCGCGTGAACAACTCGACGTAGCAGCAAGTTTGGGAGCATCGCCGTGGCGAGTGCTGCGTCGCGTGGTCATGCCGGAAGCCTGGCCCGCGCTGATGGCAGGCGGATCACTGGTCCTGCTGCTGACCCTCAACGAGTTCGGCATCGTATTGTTCACCGGCGCAAAGGATGTCATCACCCTCCCCGTACTGATCTACACGCGCGGCATCGTCACCTTCGACCTACCCGGCGCAGCGGTGATCGCGACGGTTCAGGTCCTGCTGTCGCTGGTGCTCTACGGCACCTACCGACTGATCTTCGCTCGCGTCATGGCCAACAAGGGGAAGGGAGCTGTCGATGTTGTTGTGGAGCAAGCAAAGTAGGGCCGTTACCCTCACGGTCTTCGGACTCGTCGTTCTCGTCGTCTTCGTCGCGCCGATTGCCACCGTCGTCGCCGCGGCCCTTGCCGGATCGTGGACGGGGCCATTGCCCTCGGATCTCGGCTTCGGGCACCTCGGGGATGCCTTGTCTGGCGACAATGTCGCGAGCCTGTCGGTCAGTCTGCAGACCGCGATCATCGGCGGCGGGCTTGCGCTGGTCCTGGGAACCTGGGCGGCGCTGGCTGCCCGGGAGGCACCGATGTGGTTGCGCCGCAGCACAGATGCGGTGTTTCACCTGCCGATCGCGGTGCCGTCTGTCGCGATCGGCCTGGGACTGCTGATCGCGTTCAACTCGCGACCGCTGCTGCTCGGCGGTACCAAGTGGATCGTGATCCTCGCCCACTCGGTCCTTGTCCTCGCCTTCGCTTTCAGTGCGGTGTCGGCGGCGCTCGACAGGCTCGATCCGGCCTACCGACAGGCGGCCGAATCGCTCGGCGCCGGACCGCTGCGGGTGCTCGTCCAGGTCACGCTGCCGCTGCTGCTGCCTGCACTCGGAGCAGCCGCCGGCCTTGCGGTCGCGTTGTCGATGGGCGAACTCGGTGCCACCGTGATGGTGTATCCGGCGACATGGAAGACGTTGCCGGTCAGCATCTTCGGTCTGACCGATCGCGGCCAGGTGTTCTTGGCGGCCGCGAATACAACGCTGCTGCTGTTGGTCACCTTGGTCGCACTCCTGGTCCTAGGACGCATCCGCGGCCGCGCAGCGCTGCGCTAGGGCGCTGCGCGCCTCGTGAGTCCTTTTGGAGGTTCGGCCCTCCGAAAGGACGCACGAGCGGCGTAGCCGCCTACTGCCTCAGCAGGAACCGCTGGACCTTCCCGCTCGGCGTCTTGGGCAGCGCATCGACGAAGTGAACCGTCCGCGGATAGGCATGCGCCGCGTACTTCTGCTTGACGATCTGCTGCAGCTCACCTTCCAAGTCCTTGCTCCCGACGAACCCCTCACGCAGTACGACGAACGCTTCGAGGACCTCGCCACGCAGGTCGTCGGGCATCCCCACGACGGCAGCCTCCTGAACCGACTCGTGCAGCACGAGAACACTTTCCACATCGAACGGCCCGATGCGGTAGCCCGCCATGATGATCACGTCGTCGTCGCGGGAGGAGAAGTAGAAGTACCCGTCCTCGTCGATCATTCCGGCATCGCCGGTGAGGTAGAAACGACCGTCGTCGGTGTAGCGCTGCGCGGTCTTCTCCGGTGCATCCAGATAGCCGGTGAACCAGAGCAACGGACTGTGCGCAGTGTCGATGGCAACCCGACCCATCGTTCGAACCGCCGCAGGATCGTCGGAATCATCGGCGAGCACCGCTGCGGACCAACCCGGCAACGGCTTACCCATCGAACCTGCAGGAACGTCGCTGCGCAGATCGTCGTGCCAGGCATTCGAGACGAACATGCCGTGCTCGGTCTGGCCGTAGTGATCGCGAACCGCCACGCCGAGCGTCTGCGTGGACCACCCAACCACGTCCGGGGTCAGGGGCTCCCCCGCCGACGACGCTCTCCGCAACGAGACCCCTGCGGGCACCTCGCCCGCGGCGCGCAAACTGCGGTAGACCGTCGGTGCCGCCGCAAAGTTGGTGACGCCGAAGCGTTCCATCACCCGCCACGTCAGCTCGGCCGAGAAGCCTGCGTGCAAGAGCAAGGTCCGAGTGCCGGATGCGAGCGGTGCCAGCAGTCCGTAGTAGAGCCCATACGCCCAACCAGGGTCCGCGGCGTTCCAGAACACGTCGTCGGCGCGTACGTCGAGGCCGAATTCTTGATAGGCATGGAACGACGCCAACGCCCGAACCGGAATACCGACGCCTTTCGGTGTGCCGGTCGTCCCGCTGGTGAACAACTCGACCAGCAGTCCCCCACCCCCGACCGACGCCGCTGCAGCGCCCGGCTCGGCCGCCGAGTGCGTGGCGAGCAGATCGGCGAACCGTACCCCTGCGCCGTCGCCGACGACTATCACCTGCCACGCCGCGTCAGCTGGCATGTCGTCGCCGGGCGCAAGCTTGCCGACCTGATCTGCGTCGGCGACGACCACCTTCGCTGCGCTGGCACCGAGCCGAAACGCGATGGCCGGCGGCGCGAACGCGGTGAACAGCGGGACGTGTACCGCGCCGCGACGCCAGATCCCGACCAGTGCGATCACCAGTTCCGCGGACTTCCCCATCAGCGTCGCGACTCGATCACCGGCCTCGACGCCTGCCGCAGCCAACGCTGCGGCGAAGCGCGACGACTGTTCGCTCAGCTCGCCGTAGGTCACATCGGTCGAGGTCAGGTCACTCTCGATGATCGTGAACGCCACCGCATCGGCCGGATGGTCGTCGCACAGCAGTGCGGCTGCGCGGGCGTCGGGTGTGTCGTACCGGTCGAGTAGTTCGTGTACTCGGACCTCGAAGTCGGCGGTCATCGGTGCTGCTCCTCCTCTGCGACGGGATGTCGCGGCTGGTGTCAAATAGGATGTAGGTCACACCGAAGTCATCGCTACCCCCGAAAGGGGTGACCCCACCCTGTGACGCGAGTACCGGCTCTACTTCGTCCGCGCGACAGCGACGCGTTGCGTGCAGAACTGCGTCGCGCTGCCGGTGCGTCGACCACTCCGGTCTTCTTCGGTGGCGAGGTGCACGGCCAGGCGCTTGTGTTGTCCGAATTCGTCGGGACCTGGACGAGCGGTCTGCGCGGTCTGGTCATTCCGCCGCGGTCCGGGCTCGGTGGCCGCGTCGTCGATCAGAAGCGTCCCGTGTCGGTCGCGGACTACCAGCGTGCCTCGTCGATCACTCACGACTACGACGGTCCGGTCGGTGGCGAAGGGATCACCTCCGTGCTCGGTGTGCCCGTCGTCGTCGGTGGTGTCGCACGTGCGGTGCTGTACGCGGCGGATCGCGGCACCGGTCCGATCGGCGGGCGGACCGTGGATTGCCTAGTGCAATCGAGTCGACGGTTGGCGAACGAGATCGCGATCCGCGACGAGGTCGATCGCCGGACCCGCATGTGGTCGACGCTGCAGACCGGACAGGTCGATGCGGTGCTCACGGAGGAACTGCGAGACATCCACGCGGACCTGCGAAGCATCACTCGCGCCGCCGGCGATCCGGAGATGCAACGGCAATTACGCGCACTGACCGATCGACTCGCACGCACACTGTCCGGCGAATCCGCGCAGGACGAGACACCGGTCGCGTTGTCGCCGCGGGAACTCGACGTCCTGTCTCACATTGCGCTCGGGTGCACGAACCACGAGGTAGCGCAGCGCCTTTCGGTCGGCCCGGAGTCCGTGAAGAGTTATCTGCGCAGCGCGATGCGAAAACTCGATGCCCATTCCAGACACGAAGCCGTTGTAAAGGCGCGCAAATCGGGCCTCTTGGCCTGACGCCCTCGTGAGTCCTTTCGGAGGGCCGGACCACCAAAAGGACTCACGAGCGGCGGAGCCGCCTAACGCCGACTTGCCTTGTTGTAGCCGAGTGCGGCTGGGATCGCGAACAACGCGATCGCCCCACCCGACCAGAGCAGTGTCCCGATCAACGGACCCTGGACCGGACCCCCCAACGACAGTCCCTTCATCGCTTCGATCGCCAGCGTCAACGGCTGATGCTCGACGACGGGTTGAATCCAGCCGGGGAACGCGAAGAGCGGCACGAAGCCGGTGGAAAAGAACATCATCAGCGAACTGATCAACGAGATCGCCTCGACCAGTGTGGCTTTTGCCGTGAACACCGCAACCGCGGTGACCATCGTCGAGAACGCCAATCCGAACAGCATCGGAACCAACAGGAATGCCAGCGAGGCGAGTAGACCCTGATCGAACCGGAAACCGAGCGCGTAACCGGCGATCAGCAGCACAACAGTTGTCGCAAGAATTCGCACACCCTCGGTCGCGATCCGCGCGATCAAGCCCGATGCGCGATGGACCGGTAGCACCCAGAATCGCGCGAGCAAACCCGCTTCCCGCTCCCGGCCCAGCGAGATCGCCCCTGCCATCGATCCCGACATGACGCCGACCAGAGTCGTCATCGGGACCGACCCGTAGAGGGCGTTGTAATCCGCATACGCCGAAATCTGCCGTCCGAGCACCGTATTGAGCATCACCAGCAACAGCGCTGGAAACACGACGGCCTGCATCAACGTCAGCGGATCTCGCATCGACCGGACCAGCAGCCGCCGCGTCTGAATCAGACTGTGCGGAACCAGTACCGCGAGTGAGCTTTCCGACCGCCGACGGACCTGCTCCGGGAAGCTGTCGTCGGCGAGAGCCTTCGCCGCTGGATCGGCGACGGATCGTGATGCAGCCATCATGGCCTCCTCGACGTGATGATGATCGACAATGGCGCGAACACGACGATCAGACCGATAACCCACGCCAAAGGCGGTCCCATTGTCGACCAATTCACTACGCCCGCACCGCCTGTCGAGTCACCAGCCAGCGCACGCAGCGCGTACGCGAACTGTGACACCGGCTGATTGCGAACGAATCCCTGAATCCAGCCCGGGAACTGACTTGCGGGAGCGAACCCTGCCGACAGCATGCCGAGGATGAGCTGAGGCAGCGTCAACGACTGTGTTGTCGCTTCTGGACTTTTCGACAGCGACCCGAGCACGTCGGCACCGAGCGACAGTGCCGCACCGACCAGCAGTGCGAACAGCAGGAACCCGACCGTGTGAATCGCGCTGAGCGCGAACCGGAATCCGATCACGTACCCGCAGACGACCGCCGCGGATACCGAGATGACGCACCGGAACATGTTGGCCGACATCCGCGCGGCGAGTGGCACTCCGACACCGATCGGCATCGAACCGAACCGCCGGTTGATGCCGTCGACGGTATCGGTCGCCGCGCGCAGCGCCGCAGTGATGGCGGCGAAGGCCAAGGCCTGCAACACGATCATCGGCATAAGAAACTGCGCGTAGCTGGACAGCCCGTGTCCGAACGTGCTCATGACGAGGTTGAGTGGGATATAGAAACCGACGGTGAAAACGACGGGCGTCAGGATCGCCGTCGCGATTTCGCCGTTGCGCAACGACGGCGCAACCTGCCGCAGCGTGAGCACCCACCACTGCCGCAGGACCGACGGCTGCTTCCGTTCCTCCAGAGTTGTGGTCACGACTTCACCACCGAGACCGCATCAGCCGCTTCCGTGTCGTCGGTGACCTCGACTGTCTCCGCCGCATGTCCCGTCAGCGTAAGGAAGACGTCGTCGAGCGATGGGCGTCGCAGCGCGATGTCGACCAGATCGATGTCCGCCTGATCCAATCGACGCAACGCTTCGGCGAGCGTGCGCGCACCGTCCGGAGCGGGCACCGCGATCCGATCCGATTCCGGTGTGAGGGCCAGCCGATAGTCGTCAGGGAGCATCGGACCGAGTGCTGCGACGACAGCCGGGATCGACTTCAGGTCGAGCGGCACTATCTCGCAGTAACTTCCGCCGGTCCGAGCCTTGAGCTCGTCTGCGGTGCCCTCGGCGATGACGGTGCCGTGGTCGATCACGATGATGCGGTCGCTCAGCGCGTCCGCCTCTTCGAGGTACTGGGTGGTGAGCAACGTCGTGATGCCTTTGCTCTTGAAGCTGGACACCAGATCCCACACCGCCTGCCGACTGCGTGGATCGAGGCCGGTGGTCGGCTCGTCGAGAAAGACCACCTCGGGACGGACGACAAGCCCGCACGCGATATCGATACGCCGCCGCATACCACCGGAGTACGTTCCGACGCGCCGGTCTTCGGCTCGGACCAGATCGAACTCTTCGAGCAGTTGCTTGGCCCGAGCACGCGCCGCGGACTTGGTCAGCCCGAGCAGGCGACCGAACATCACCAGATTCTCGTAGCCGGTGAGCATGTCGTCGAGCGAGGCATGCTGACCGGTCAGCATGATCGAGCGGCGCACCCCGGCGGGATCGGTGACGACGTCGTGCCCGGCGACGACCGCTCGTCCGCTGTCGGGTCGCACGAGGGTGGACAGGATGTTCACCGTCGTCGTCTTGCCTGCGCCGTTGGGCCCGAGCACACCGAGCACTTCGCCACGTGCGACCTCGAAGCTGATCCCGCGCAGCGCTTTCACACCGCCGAAGGACTTCTCGATCCCCTCGACGATTACTGCGGATTCCGATTGCGGCATTGGCTTCTCCAACTCGTTCTTGGTGTGTCGCGCGGTGGTCATGATGCTTCGAGGATCGTCGCACCGGAACTGCTGAGATGTCGTTCGAGCACCGCGGCCAACTGAGGCAGCACCTCGGGTGCGGTCATGTCGTCGTGCAACGCGTCGATCGGATGGTTCTCGGTCGCCCCGCTGACATACGGTGCCCAACTCGAAAATGCCCGTGTGCCATCGCCCGCTTCGGCAGCCGCAGTGAAGAAAACGAGATTGCCGTCGAAAACGTTCGGTTCGAACGCAGCGACTATCCGAGCGGACCTGTTGTAGGACGCTGTCATTCGTTCCAAATGGCCGGCGTCGACGAACGCGGCGCCACCGACGCCCGTTCGAACGAGTTCTGCCGCCTGCTCGGCCGTCAGGTCGGTGGGAACGGAATCGAACCCGAACACCTTGCCGAACTCGGCGAAGAACTCGCCGACGCTCAACTGCGGTGGCGCCTCGAAGTGCCGAACGCCGAGGTCTGCGTCGAGCAGGGCGAGTATCGCCACGGTCTCCCCTGCCGCACGCAACCGGGTGGCCACCGCGTGTGCGACGAATCCGCCGAGCGACCAGCCGAGGACGTTGTACGGACCGGCAGGCTGCACGGTGCGAATTGCCGTGACGTAGCGATCAGCGAACTCGTCGATCGACTGCGGGATGGGTTCGGTCCCTTCCAGTTCCGGCGACTGCAAGGCATAGATGGGTCGTTGCGGATCGAGATGCGCGGCAAGGCCGGCGTAGCTCCAGCCGAGCCCGGACGCGGGATGGATGCAGAACAGCGGCGCGGCTGTACCGGTCTCACGGATCGGGAGCAGGACTGCGAGCGGCGATCCCGCCGCCTCTGCCGGTTCGTGTTCGTGCCTGCCGATCCGGCGCGCAAGCGCTTCGACCGTCGGGTCGTTGAAGATCCACATGACGGGAACCGCAAGTCCGAGAGCCGAACCGAGTACGTCGACGACGCGAGTAGCGATCAGCGAGGTACCGCCAAGGTCGAAGAACGATTCGTCGATACCGACCTCGTCGAGCCCGAGCACGTCCGCGAACGCAGCGGCAACCGACTCTTCCAGTGGCGTCCGCGGCGCTCGGATGATCCGTGCTCGGTTCGAGAAGTCGGGCGCCGGAAGCGCTTTGGTATCGAGCTTGCCGACCGGTGTCAGTGGAATCGACTCGAGCACAACGATCGCAGCGGGCACCATGTAACCGGGTAGTACCGCGGCGACCGACTCCCGCAACCTGTCGACGTCGACATCGGCACCTGCGACAGGCAACACATACGACGCCAACACCGTTGCGCCGGTCGGTCCCTCGGTCCCGATCGTCGTCGCGAACTCGACCTCGTCGGAAGCGGTCAGCGCAGCGTCGATCTCACCGAGTTCGATGCGGAACCCACGAATCTTGACCTGGTAGTCGTCGCGGCCGAGGTATTCGAGCTCCGCGACGTCGGAACCACTCCAGCGCACCAGATCACCGGTGCGATACATCCGCTCCGCGTTACCGCCGAACGGATTGGCGACGAAACGCCCACACGTCAGATCGGGCCGATTGTGATACCCGCGCGCCAACGCGGCACCGGCAAGATACAGCTCGCCGACAACACCGACCGGTACCGGACGCAGCCATGAATCCAATACGAGAAGGCTCGCACCGAGCACCGCACTGCCGATCGTGATCGGCGCGCCGGGCTCGAGCCGATCCGAGCCGGTCGCCCAGATCGTGAACTCGGTGGGGCCGTACAGGTTCACCATCTTCCGGCCAGGCGCCCAGCGAGCGACGAGTTCACTACCTACCGCCTCACCCGCAACAGCGAGGACCCGAAGGCAGTCGAGCCCGAGCGGTTCCATCGTCGCGAGAGCGGCAGGGGTGATCACCATGTGCGAGACCTGTTCGGACCTGATCAGCTCGGCCAGCTCGCGCCCACCCAGCACTGTCGGTGACACGGCGACCAGACGCGCGCCCGACCCGAACGCCATCAGCGCCTCGAAGGCCGAGGCGTCGAAACTCGGCGACGCGAAATGCAGCACCGTCGAGTCCGCCGTCAGCTCGAGTGAGTCACGTTGCGCACGAACCAGGTTCGCGAGCCCGGCATGGGTCACCGAAACACCCTTGGGAACACCGGTCGACCCCGAGGTGTAGATGAGCCAGGCCGGACTCTCGACGCGAAGTACCGCAAGCCTGTCCGCATCCGTGATCGCGGCCGACGACAACGCCGCGATCGACGCCGAAACGTCGGGATCGTCGAGCACGAGCCACGTGGTGTCACCCGGCATCCGGTCACGATGGGTGGAGACCGTAACACCAAGCACCGCTTGGGAATCGGTCAGCATGTGCGAAATTCGCTCGGGCGGATGCTTCGGATCGACCGGAACGAACGCCGCACCGGACTTGGCAACTGCCCACATGGCGACTATCGACTCGACCGACCTGGTCAGTGCGAGCGCAACGACGGTGTCGGGTCCAGCACCTGCCGAGATCAGCAACCTGGCAAGCCGATTGGATCGCTCGTCGAGTTCGGCGTAGGACACGTCGACACCGTCCGCGGTCAGCGCGATGGCGGCCGGATCGACTGCGACGGCAGCCGCGAACACCTCCGCCAACGTGGTCGGCGACTCCACACCATCCGACGGCGCTGCCACGATTCGTCGATAGTCGGACGGCGACAGCATCTGCAGTTGCGCACACGGCAGGTCCGGCGTCGCGGTGAACGCCTCGAGTATCCGCACCAGGCGTTGCGCGACAACATCCACCGCGTCCCGATCGAACACCGCGGCAAGCGATTTCAATTCCAGGTGCAACGTCTCGCCCGGCATCGCCAGCAGTGTCAACGGGTAGTGCGTATCGTCGTGCGCGGCCACATCGGCGACGCGCATTCCCGCGATGTCCATGGTCTGCAGCAGCTCGTCCTGATCGATCGGGTACGACTCGAACACCGTCACCGTGTCGAAAAGTGCACCGACACCGACCATCTGCTGAATCTCCGCGAGCCCGACGTACTGATGATCGAGCAGTGCGGTCTGACTCTCCTGCACCCGCTCGAGCAGCTGCACCAGCGTCTCCGCCGGGTCGATCCGAACTCTGATCGGGAGGGTGTTGATGAACAGTCCGATCATCGACTGGACACCGAAGATCTGCGGCGGCCGTCCGGACACCGTTGTGCCGAAGGTGACGTCGGTTCGGCCGGTCAGGTTGGCCAGCAACATCCCCCACGCGGCCTGCACGACCGTATTGAGGGTGATGCCACGCTCCCGAGTGAGGCCGACAAGAGCCTGCGACGCCGCCGCGGACAATTCCACGTTGATCGCAACCGTGTCGGGAGTGTGCGCCTCGTGTGGATCGAGTGCTGGCGCGAGAAGAGTCGGTTCCGCCACTCCGGCAAGCGCATCCGCCCACGCCTCACGTGCTGCAGCCCGATCCTGCGTCGCGAGCCAGGACAGGAATTCGCGATAGGAACGGGCGGGTGCGAGGACCGACACATCGGCGTTCGCCGCGTACAGGACGAACAACTCCTGAATCAGGATCGGCATGGACCAGCCGTCGACCAGGATGTGATGACAGGTGATCACCAAGCGGTAGCGCTCGTCCGCTGTCTTGATCAGCCGGAATCGCAGCAGCGGCGGCGCTGCCATGTCGAACCGCTCGGTGCGATCCACGACGGCAAGATCGTCGACCGCACCGGGTTGCGCTGCGGTGCAATCGTTTTCCTGCATCGGCAACTCGGCGTGTGCTGTGACGACCTGCACGGGTCGACCGCCACGATCCAGGAACGACGTTCGCAGGTTCGGGTGTCGGTCGATCAGGGCCTGCCCGGCCCGCCGCAGCCGACCCGCGTCGACGACACCTTCCAGATCGAGCGTCATCTGGACCGTGTAGACGTCCACCGTCTCCCGGGCGAGCATCGCGTGGAACAGCAGACCGGCCTGCAACGGCGCGAGGGACCACACATCCTGGAAGTCCGGGAAACGCTGCTCCCAGCCTTCGATTTCGTCCTGCGTGGTCGCGATCAACGGCAGATCGGACGGTGTGAGACCACCCGCATCCGGCGCGGCACTGTGGGTCGCGAGTGCCGTCAGCGCAGCAACCCACAACGACGACAGTTCCTCGACGTCGGCGGCAGCGATGACTCCGGTCGGATATCCGAACGATGCGCTCAACTGCGGTCCATCGGGTCCCTCCTCGGTGACGGCGTCGATGGCGAGCACTGCGGTCGCCGGCATATCGTCGTCGTGAGCGCCACCGAGCGCTTTGCCTCCCGAGACCGGCAACCACGGTCCCTCGGGTACCGCACCACCCGTTCGCCCGAGATAGTTGAAACCGATTTGCGGCGAGGGCAGTTCGGCAAGAACCGGCCGGGTTGCGCGGTTGACGTACCGCAGTAGCCCGAACCCGATGCCGTGATCGGGGACGGCAAGCAGTTGTTCCTTGACGCGCTTCACCGCCGCACCCGCCGCGGGTCCACCGGCAAAGGCGTCGTCGAGATCGAGTCCGCCGACGTCGAGTCGCACCGGGAACACGCTCGTGAACCAGCCGACCGTACGCGAAAGATCAGCTCCCACAATCTCTTCCTGGCGGCCGTGGCCCTCCAGATTCACGACCACAGAACCGGCACCCGACGTTTCCGACGACTGCTGCCGCCACTTGCTCACCGCGAGTGCGAGTGCTGCGAGCAAGCCGTCGTTCACGCCACCACGGAACTTCTCGGCGACCGTCGTCAACATCGCGTCGGTGACGTCCACCGGAACGGTGACGCGGACCTCCTCGACGGTGTCAGCGGTGTCGATCTTTCGATCCAGCGCCCTGGTTCCCAGCAACGGATCCGGCCCGCCGAGCACAGAACGCCACAGGTCCAGCTCCGCCACTCGCGCTTCCGAG
The DNA here is from genome assembly GCF_043944905.1 of Antrihabitans spumae. Classification (NCBI taxonomy): domain Bacteria; kingdom Bacillati; phylum Actinomycetota; class Actinomycetes; order Mycobacteriales; family Nocardiaceae; genus Antrihabitans; species Antrihabitans spumae. The sequence goes on along the minus strand of NZ_JBIMSN010000118.1, from coordinate 28,507 downwards.
TTCGCCGCGTCGACCAACCCGTGCGCCCAACGCCGGAAGGAGGTACCTACCGGCGGCAGAACAGGTTTGGCACCTGCCGCCACCTGGGCGCCCGAAGCGACGAGATCGGGGACGATCGTCCGCCACGACACTCCGTCGATCGCGAGGTGATGTACGACCAACCAGAGCCGCGGCTCAACGGTCGCGTCGGTCGCCGGATCGAACCAAACCGCTTGGACGACTCGCCCCTGGTCGGGTTCGAGCTGGTCGGCCGCAGCCGACAGTTCGCGCGCGGCGACAGCATCGAAATCGGTTCTGTCGGTGATCTTGACGCGGTGGATGATGCCGTCTGCGGTGATCGATCCTGGCGCGAGCACCTCCATCGACCACTCGCCGTATTCGCGAACCAGCTTCGCGCGCAACGCGTCGTGGTGGTCGAGCACTGCTTGCAGCGTCGCCGCGATGTCCGGTCGCTTGCTGCCGACCGGCAACGACAACATGATTGCTTGGCTGAATCGCCCGAACTCGGCACCGGGCTCGACGAGCCACTTCACGATGGGGGTCAGCGGCACGGCACCGACACCGCCACCCGGCAGTTCGTCGACCACCTCCATCCTGTGGTCGGCGTCGCCGCGCGCACCGGCGATTTCGGCAAGTCCTGCAACCGTTTTCCGTTCGAACACATCGCGCGGTGTGAAATGCACACCCGCAGATTTCGCACGCGAAACAAGCTGAATCGACATGATGCTGTCGCCACCGAGCGCGAAGAACGAATCGTCGACGCCGACCGAATCGACGCCGAGGGTCTGCGCGAACAGCTCGCACAGCTGCTCTTCGATCTCGTTGTCCGGCGCGCGGGACGGACCACTGCCACGCCCGAACGTCGGCCGGGGCAGTGCCTTTCGATCGAGCTTGCCGACCGGGGTCAGCGGAATGGACGCGAGAAACTCGATGGCCGTCGGCACCATGTAGGAGGGCAGCGACTTACCGACCACTTCCTGCAATTCCTCTGCCGACACGTTCGCCTCGGTCCCTGCGAGGACGTACGACACGAGAACGGTTGCCCCGGTGGGACCTTCGACACCGATCGTCGTCGCGAACTCGATTCGAGGGTCCGCGGTCAGTGCAGCGTCGATTTCGCCGAGTTCGATTCGGAAGCCGCGGACCTTCACCTGGAAGTCCGACCGACCGAGATACTCGAGGGCGTGACCGGAAGCGTCGTCGGTCGATCCCCCGGCACCCGCGGTCCACCGGACGAGGTCGCCTGTTCGGTACATGCGCGCGCCCGGGCCGCCGAACGGGTTTGCGACGAAACGAGATGCGGTCAGCTCCGAGCGCCGGTGATAGCCGCGAGCGAGGCTTGGTCCCGACAGATACAGCTCACCGACGACACCCGCCGGAACGGGCCGCAGCCAGGTATCGAGCACCAACGCGGTGGCGCCGCGAATCGGGCCGCCGATCGTGATCGTCTTGTCCGGCGCCAGCGCATCCGATCCGGTTGCCCAGATGGTGAATTCGGTGGGGCCGTAGTGGTTGAGCATCGTACGACCGGGACTCCATCGCTCGATCACCTCTTGACCGACCGCCTCGCCCGCGACGGCGAGCACCCGAACACACTCGAGTTCGGCCGGGCTCAGCGTGGCAAGGGCCGCAGGTGTGATCACCATGTGCGACACCTGTTCGGCAGCAATCAATTCGGCCAGGTCGTCGCCACCGAGCACGGTCGGCGGAACGACCACAAGACGTGCGCCGGACCCGAACGCGAACAAAGCCTCCGACACCGACGCGTCGAAACTCGGCGACGCGAAGTGCAGGAACCGTGATTCGGCCGTCACCGCCATCTCGTCGTGTTGTGCGCGAACAAGATTCGCGAGGCCGCGGTGGGTGACGGCGACCCCCTTCGGCACACCCGTCGACCCCGAGGTGTAGATCAGGTAGGCGGTGTTGTCGATCATCGGCTCTGCCAACAATTCGGCAGCCTCGACCGGCATGCCGTCCGCGTTGGCAACAATCCGGGACGTCCACGGATCGTCCAGTTCGAGCCAATCGAGTTCACCCGGCAGACCGGCCCGGATCTCGGCGGTCGTCACACCGACGATGGCACCGGAGTCGGTGAGCATGTGGACAATTCGGTCCTCGGGGTGCTTCGGGTCGATCGGCACGAACGCCGCACCCGTCTTCGCGACGGCCCAGACCGTCGACACCGATTCGATCGACCGGGTCAGTGCGACCGCGACGAACGTTTCCGGCCGTGCGCCCGACCTGATGAGCACACGTGCAAGACGATTCGACCGCTCGTCGAGTTCGCGATAGGTCACCGACTGACCGTCGAAGCGGATTGCGACCGCGTCCGGGTCGAGCGCGGCGGCGCTGGTGAGGATCTCGGGTAGCGAACGAACGTCGAGGGCGTCGGGACCCGTGATCGCAACCATCGTCGATCGGGTGTTCTCGTCGCAGGGCTCGACAGCGGCGACCTTGGTTGCGGGCGCCGACGCCATCACGTGGAGATAGCGGACGCACCGCGCGACAAGCTCTTTCGCGCCGGCATCACCGATAGCGTCGGTCAGGTACTTCAACGTGACCTGCAACGACTGTGCGCCGGTCGCATTTTTGATCGGAATGACCATAAGGCTCAACGGATATGGCGTCGCGTCGGAGCCGTCGGCATCGAGCACCCGCATACCCGCGATGTCGAGCGACGCGGCGAGTGCCTTTCTGTCCACGGGGTAGGACTCGAACACGGTCAGCGTGTCGAACAACTCGTGCAGACCGACCGCCGAATGGATATCGGACAGCCCGACGTGCTGATGATCGAGCAACGCGCTCTGCTCCGCCTGGATCCGAGTCAGCAACGCCACCAACGACTCCGCCGGATCAAGCTCGACCCGCACCGGCAGGGTGTTGATGAACAAGCCGAGCATTTCCTCGACGCCGGGTAGTTGCGGCGGGCGACCCGACACCGTGCCGCCGAACACGACATCGGTGCGGCCGGTCAGCGTACCGAGCACCATCGCCCATGCCGCCTGCACGGCCGTGTTCAAGGTGAAGCCGTGCTCGCGTGCAGTCGCGGTCAGGGCTGCGGTCGCGTCGGGTCCGAGTGTCAGACTCGTCGAGCCGGCTTCGGACTCGGCAACGAGGTGGTCCGTGGACATGACTCGGGTGGCCGAATCTATACCGGCGAGTGCCTGTTTCCACGCCGCGACCGAGGCTGCCCGGTCCTGTTGGGCAAGCCACGCCAGGTACGCCTTGTACGACCGCGGCGGTGCCAACTGACCGCGACCGTCGAAGGCCGCGTACAAGCCGAGTAGTTCGCGGACCAGCAACGGTGTCGACCAACCGTCGAGCAGGATGTGGTGGCCGGTCATCACCAGCTTGTAGCGGTCCTCCGCGATGCGGATCAGCAGGAACCGCAGCAATGGCGGGCTCGCCGTATCGAACTTCGTGAGTCGGTCCGCAGCAAGCAATCGGTCGATCTCGGCACTCGATGCCGCCTCGTCGAGAGCACTGAGGTCGACCGAGCGCCACAACACCGCCACGTCGCCGAGCACGATCTGCCGCGGACCCGAATTCGTTTCCAGGAAAGCGACTCTCAAGTTCTCGTGACGATCGAGGAGCGCCTGCGCTGCCTCACGAAGACGCTCGTCGTCGACGGTTCCGGCGAGGGTCAGCACGGATTGATCGGTGTACTCGTCGGTCGATTCCGCCGCGAAGACGGCGTGGAACAACATGCCGGACTGCAGCGGCGAGAGCGGCCAGACATCCGTCAGCGAGGGATAGGCACGCTCCCACAGTTCGATCTCGGCTTGGGTCGTCGACACCAACTCGAAGTCCGACGGGGTGTGGCCGCCTGCGTGGCGCGTTCTCGCATGGGCAGCCAGCCCCTCGAGCGCCGAAAGCCACTGTTGCGAAAGCTCTTCGATGTCGATCGGGTCGAACACACCGCTCGGGAAGGTCCACGACACGGCAAGTTCCGCGCCATCGGGTCCGTCCTCGACGATGACATCCAGGTCCAATGCCGCTTCCAGCGGCAGCATCCGATCACGGATCCGCTCGAATGCAGCGGGTCGCCACTCGCCGGCCGTGCCGATACCCGTGCGCGCGAGGTAGCTGAACCGGATCTGCGGCTCCGCGCGGTCCACGATCGTGGCGACCCGAGCATCGTTGGAATACCGCAGCAGTCCGTAACCGACCCCATCGTTGCCGACGACACGCAACTGCTCTTTGACGGTCTTGAGCACAAGACCGGCACCACGTCCGCCCGCATAGGCGTCAGCGAGATCGATACCCGCAACGTCCATCGCAAGTGGATGCGGCGTCGCGAAAGCGCCTACGGTACGCCGCAAGTCGGCTTCGGCGATGGCGGTACGGCCGCTGCCTGCCACCGACACCAGCATCGAGTCGCAGACAACGCCGCGCTCACGTCGCCACCGACTCACAGCCATCGCGAGCGCGACGAGCAGACCGTGTTCGGCATCGCTGTGGAACCGCTCGGGCAGGGTGTGCAACAACTCCTGGGTGAGTCGAGCCGGCACCCGCAACCGAACTCGCCCAGCGGTTTCGGTGAGGTCGACCGCAGGATCCAACGCACGCGAACCGAGCAGCGGATCGGGGGTATCCAGGATGGCTTGCCAGGTCGGTACCTCGGAGAAACGTTGTGCGACAGCGTCGGCGGCACCTACGGCATGAGACCACGCTCGCAGGGAAGTAGCGACCGGCGCGAGTTCGGGCACGTCGCCCGCATGCACTGCCCGCCACGCCACAGCAAGGTCGGGAACGATGATCCGCCACGACTCGCCGTCGACGACCAGACGATGCGCGACCAGCCACAGCAGACCGTTTCGGTCGTCGACGGGCGCAAGCCACACGGCCCGAACGACAAGCCCGGCGGTCGGATCGAGTTGGGCTGTAGCGATGGCCAGTTCGCGATCCGCTGCGGCCCGGAGATCTACGTCGGCCGCGACGTCGACTCGGTGCACGATGTCGTCGGCAACAACCGACCCCGCCGGCGAGACATCGAGCACCCAACCCGATTCCGTTGTCTCGGCGGCACTCTCGAGATCGCCACCGTCGAGGTCCGGCACAACCACCCGCAGTACAGCGCGAAGGACATCGTGTCGATCGAGCACCGCCTGTAGCGATGCAGTCAGTTCGGCACCGTCGATGCCTGCGGGCAGTTGGACCAGAACGGCCTGAGCATTTCCGTCGAACGAGGCTTCCTGCTCCAACAGCGCATTCGCGACCGGGGTGAGCTGGATACGCCCGACTCCCCTGCCGGGCAGTTCGCGCAACAGCCCCGCCGAAGCACCGAGATCCTTCGCGACGGCAGCCAAGCCCGCAATGGTTTTGCGCTCGAACACGTCTCGTGCGGTGAAGCCGAGGCCGGCAGTCTTGGCGCGGGAGACGAGTTGGATGGACACGATGCTGTCGCCACCGAGTGCGAAGAAGCTCTCGTCGACGCCGACCGACTCGAGACCGAGCACTTCGGCGAACAGCTTGGCAAGTGCGTGTTCCCGCGGGGCCGACGGTGCGCGACCGAGGCCCGCAGCGGATTCGAACACCGGTTCCGGCAGCGCTTTCCGATCCACCTTGCCCGATGCACTCAACGGAACACTATCGAGCACCATGATCACCGATGGCACCATGTACGACGGCAGGATCTCTTCGACGAACGACTTCAACACCGCTGCATCGATTTTCGCGTCCTGAGCCGCCTTGACGTAGGACACGAGGACCGTCGCGCCGGCCGGCGTCGACGCACCGACGGTCACGGCGAAGTCGACGGAGTCGTGATTGGTCAACGCCGCATCGATTTCGCCGAGTTCGATTCGGAAGCCGCGGATCTTGACCTGGAAATCGGACCGCCCGAGGTATTCGAGCTCGAGCTTCTCCCCTGCCTGCACCCAGCGAACGACGTCGCCGGTCCGATACATCCTCGTTCCTGGCTCACCGTAGGGGTCGGCAACGAAGCGAGAGGCAGTGGTGCCGAACAGGTTTGCGTATCCACGTGCCACACCGGTGCCCGCAAGATAAAGCTCACCCGAGGCTCCGACCGGTACAGGTTGCAGCCACCGATCGAGGACGACGGCGGTCGCACCGCGCAGGGGTCCGCCGATGGTCACCGGCCGATCCGGCAACAGCACAGCGGATGTCGCGGTGATCGTCGTCTCCGTCGGCCCGTACCCGTTGGTCATCCTGACCCTGGTTGCCCAGCGCGCCACCAACTCCGGCGGACACACGTCGCCGCCGACCACAACCGCTGCCAGGCTCGGCAGCGCCGTCGGGTCCAACGAGGACAACATGGCCGGGGCGACGTCGAGGTGCGTCACGCGGGCCGCATCGAGTACGGCTGTCAGTTCGTCGCCGCCGATGATGCCGGGTGGAATGATCACCAGCGTCGCGCCGACGCCGAACGTGACGAGCAACTGCTCGACGGAGGCATCGAAACTCGGGGAATACGCATAGGAGATCCGAGAAGCGGCGGTCACCCGCAGGTCCGCGCTTCTGTCGTCGATCAGGTTCGAGATACCGGAATGACCGACGAACACACCTTTGGGTAGTCCCGTGGAACCCGATGTATAGATGACGTAGGCGGGGTTGAGCAGCCGAATCGGAGCCGAGCGATCCGCGTCGGTGATCGGCTCGGCACCTGCTGCCTCGCAGCGCTGTTGGACATCGGGATCGTCCAGAACGATCCAGTCGACCTCGTCCGGGACTGCGCTACGTGCGGCCTGGTCGGTGACCCCGATGCGCACGCCGGAATCGTTCACCATGTGCGCGATGCGGTCGGCCGGATAGGTCGGATCGACGGGTACGAAGGCGGCGCCGGTCTTCGCAACGGCCCACACCGATACAACGGATTCGATAGAGCGTGGAAGTGCTATCGCGACAGTACGTTCCGGCCCCGCGCCGCCCGCGATCAGCACGCGAGCAAGTTGGGTAGACCGCTCGTCCAACTCCCGGTAGGTGAGCGAGCGGTCGCCGAGCACCAAAGCGACCGCATCCGGATTCGTCTGCGCACCAGCGGCGAATATCTCCGGCAGCGTTCGAGCCGCTATCGGGTCCGGGCCGCGCACGGGTGCAAGCGCGGCGCGTTCGGCGTCGTCGAGAAGTTCCAGAGTCGACAGCAGGCAGTCGGGACCACCCGCGAGGAACCGCTCCAGGTAGGAGAGGAAGCGGCCGTGGTGGCGGCGCAGGTCGTCGTCGGTGTACAGGCTCGGATTCGCCTGGAAGTCGATGTGCGTACTCGAATCACCCGCCGCCGGATACACATTGACGAAGAGGTCTTCCATCAGCCCCGAGGTCAGCACATGCAGCAGGCCGACCTGATCGCCGAGGGTGATGGTCGAGTCGAACATCATGATGTTCACCGACGGACCGAACGACGCTGCTTCGTCCGGCGCGTAGCCGAGGTCGCGGAAGATGTCCTCCTGCCGGTAGCGCTGGCGTCGCAGGGCACCGGTCAGTTCCAACTGCGCGGTTCGGATCAGTTCGCCGACAGTCGATTGCGCGCCGATCGTCAGGCGCAGTGGCACCACGTTTGCGACCATGCCGCCCGACCGCCGCAGGACGGCCGTCGTCCGCGCCGAGACCGGCAGGCTCAACATCACGTCGTCGGTTCCGGTCATCCGCGCGAGGAAGGCACCGAAGGCCGCAACGATGACCGGCGCAACACTCGCGCCGCCACCGGTCGCGACCGAATCGAGCAGTCTCCCGGTACGTTCGGGCAACGGTGCGCTGAACAGCCGCGGGTGCGCGTTTGGTGGTGCGGTACGCCCGGCAAGGCTCACCGCCTGCGGCGCGCCCGACAGATGCTGCGCCCAGTATTCGCGGTCGTTGGTGAAGCGATCCGACCCGCGATACTGCAGATCCGACGAGACGATCGCAGCAAGATCCTCCGCTTTCGATTGCGGCGGTTCGACATCGGCGACGAATGCCGAATACAGAGCCGCGGTGCGCTGCACGAGCGTCATCGCCGCGAAACCGTCCAGGGCAATGTGGTGGATGCGGGTGTACCAGAGGTAGTGGTCGTCGGCGATCTGCAGGACGGTCGAGTTCACCAGCCGGTCACGCAGGATGTGCAGTGGGGCGTTGAACTCGGTGCGCATCCACGCGAGCGCGACCTGCTCGGCGTCCTGCTCGTCCCGAAGATCGACGAAAACCGGTGCGGCGTCGAGGGAGTCGTCGATGAGCTGAAACGGGATGCCGTCTACTTCGATCAGGCGCAGGAAGCCCGACCCGAATTCTCGGCCCGTCGCGACACACGCACGCCCGAGCGCGTCGACGTCGAGCTGACCGCGGATCTCGACGTACTGGGCGATCGAGATAGGCGCCGAGCCTGCGAGGTGCTGCGCGAACCAGATACCACGTTGCGCTGCGGACAACGGAAACGCGCCCGGCGGCACACCCGGAACGGCCTCGGAGGGACTCGGGCTCGATCGCTGCTGCATCTCTTCTCTCATTCACACTTCACGCCGGTCTCCGCCGATGGTTGTGGTGATCGGAGACAGTCGACACTGTTGTCAACGAATCTCGTCGTCTCCGGCCTGTTTCGACACCAACCCCGCGGTAAGGGTTCCGACCCCGAGGGTGCACTTTCGGTCACCCTCGGGTATGCCGTCACCGTCGCACGGTTGGAAGATAACTTTGCTCCGAATAGCCCGAGTTGTCATCGGATTGCCGTGCTTTGCTCCGCACCGGACATCCGTCGTTCTTGTTGCGAGTTGCGCGGATTTTCTACCGCGCGAACCTGGCACGGCGTGCATATGATCTAGATCACATGGCCGGGCGATTTGTCGGACCCCAGAGTCTTACTCGGAGGCGCGCGATGACGGATACGGGTAGCGAGCACACCAAAACCGAAGAACCGACTCTGAAGAGAGTGATGGGGCCCGGGTTGCTCCTGCTCTTCATCGTCGGCGACATCCTCGGCACAGGCATCTATTCGCTGACAGGCAAAGTCGCCAACGAAGTCGGCGGCGTGGTGTGGTTGCCGTTTCTCGTTGCCTTCACCGTCGCGCTGATCACGGCCTTCAGCTATCTGGAACTGGTCACCAAGTACCCGCAGGCAGCCGGCGCAGCGCTCTACACCCACAAGGCGTTCGGAATTCAGTTCGTCACGTTCATGGTCGCGTTCGCGGTCATGAGTTCCGGCATCACGTCGGCGTCGACGGCGTCGCGCGCGTTCGCCGCGAACTTCTCCAGCGCGTTCGAACTGGATCTCAAGACCGGCGTCTGGATCACGGTCATCGGACTGCTGTTCATGAGTGCGGTTGCCGCCATCAACTTCCGCGGTGTCGGCGAGAGCGTCAAGCTCAACGTGCTGCTCACCTGCGTGGAGTTGTCCGGCCTGCTGATCATCGTCTTCATCGGCATGTGGGCACTCGGTGTCGGCGACGGCGACTTCGGTCGCGTCACCGAATTCGACACGGGCGACCGCACCGCATTGGGCGGCGTCATCGCCGCAACGACACTGGCGTTCTTTGCAATGGTGGGTTTCGAGGATTCGGTCAACATGGCCGAGGAGTGCAAGCACCCGTCGAAGATCTTCCCGAAAGTGCTGCTGATCGGGCTGATATCGACCGGCATCATCTACATCCTGGTCTCGATCACGGCCGTCGCGCTCGTTCCTCCGGATCAGCTCGGCGAAGGCGACACCCCGCTGATCAAGGTCGTCGAGGCAGGGGCTCCCAGCTTCCCGACCGACATCTTCGCCTACATCTCGATGTTCGCAGTCGCCAACTCGGCGCTGATCAACATGCTCATGGCAAGCCGTCTGCTCTACGGCATGGCACGGCAGGGCGTGATCCCGAAGGCACTCGGCAAGGTCCACCCGACGCGCCGAACCCCTTACGTCGCCATCGTTTTCACGACGCTGCTCGCGTTCGGCCTGATCACGTTCGTCGGCGAAGTACCCGCGCTCGGCGGCACGACCGCCCTGCTGCTGCTGGGTGTATTCACCGTCGTCAACGTCGCCGTACTCGTCCTGCGAAAAGACCCTGTCGAGCACAGTCACTTCAAGACTCCGACGTTTCTCCCGATCCTCGGCGCTGTGAGCTGCGGGTTCTTGACCACGCCGTTCACCGACCGCCCCAACGAGGAATACAAGGTCGCCGGCATCCTGCTCGCCATCGGCGTCGTGCTGTGGGCGATCACGTGGTACCTCAACAAGAAGACCGGCGCCGAGCCTGCGAAGCTGAATCCGGAGGAGCTGACCGGCGACGGTCCGGTGAACTGAGCTGCCCCCGGATCAAGCCCGTACCCTGATCCGATGCCCGAACTACACCCGTCCCTTGCGCCCGTCGCAGTCCTGCTCGGCACCTGGGTCGGCGAGGGCGCAGGTGAGTATCCGACGATCGACTCGTTCGGCTATCGCGAAGAGATCACCTTCGCTCACGTCGGCAAGCCGTTTCTGATCTACAACCAGAAAACCCGGGCACTCGACGACGGGCGACCGCTACACGCTGAGACGGGCTACGTCCGGGTCCCCGAGCCCGGTCGAATCGAACTTGTCCTCGCCCATCCAACCGGCGTCACAGAGATTGCGGAAGGCACGATCGCGGTGGCCGACGACGTTGTCGACATCGAACTGTCGGCAACCACGATCGGTCTCACGTCGTCAGCCAAATCGGTTACTGCCCTTGGTCGTTCGTTTCACATCGCGGGAGACGAGTTGACCTATACGTTGCGGCTCGGCGCCGTCGGACTGCCGCTGCAGCATCACCTCGCCGCGACACTGCGACGGTCGGTCTAACTGCCAGGCAGGTTCCAGCTCGCCGGTAGTTGGAAGTCGGCCTTGATCCGCGGGCCGGGCGGGAGTCCACGCAGCACCGCACTGATCCATGCCACCGCCGGTGGCCAGCCCGCAAACGCATTCACGACATGTTCGGGTAGCGGGATGGTGACGAAGCGTAGGTCGGCGCCGCGGTTCCAGTAGTCGTTGACCGTCGGCAACACCACGGCCGGCGGAATCAACTCGTCCCACATGCCGTGGAACCAGAACAGCGGGGTGTCGGGAATGTGCTTGCCGAGACTCTGCGCTTCGAGAACGTCGACGACGCCAGGTGCGGTTTCGAGGGTCTTACCCGGCTGGAAGTAGTCGGATATCGGTCGGTACATGCCGGAAAGGGCAATCGTGTAGACGCAGCGACTTTCCATGTCCCGCAGGATCGTCCGACCTTCGGGAGTCAGCAGTTCCTCGGCATCGAACACGTCGGGGAACTCGCGTGACAACGACGCAAAACCCAGCCACATCGTGAAGTTGCTGATGCCGGTCAAACCTGGCTGCTGCAGCACCGCATACCGCGCTTGCGCTCGCAGATCGGCGGGAGTTCCGCCGAATGCGGTGCCGAGCAAGTTGACGTCCGGCGCATAGGTTGCTCGCTGCTCTGCCGCGCGAATCGAGCCCGAACCACCGCCCGAGTAGCCGTAGAGCGCGATTCCGGAGTTCGTAAGACCAAGCGTCGTATCGTTTTTCATGGCGCGAAGGCTGTCGAGCACCATCTTGCCTTCGTCTTGGGTGTTGAACGTGTTGAACTGACCGTCGAAGTCGGGGATGTTGATCGCGAAACCCTGCGCGAGCCACCCGACGACCAGCGCGGCTTCCTTCATCGTGCCGGTCTGCAACGTGTACGACGGGTTGCACGCCGAATTCGTCGCATCGATCGCTTCCTGGAACGACACCACCGGGCGCGGACTCCCCTGCCACGGAATGCCGGGAGTGATCACCGACGTCGCCGTGGCAATGGGGTTGTCGCGCACGTCGTTGGTGCGGTAGAGCAACTGCTTCGTGTCGACCGGGAAAGGTATGCCGAGAACGCGGGTCTGCACATTGCGCGTGCGAATGATCTGCCCCGGAACGTAGGACCCGATATCCGAAGGCGTGTCGTACCAGGGGTCTTCGGACGGCGTCGGGATGGGCAGCAGATCGTAGAGATCGGGCTCTGTAGGCAGCTGCGGCAGTTGATTCTGATCCGGCGGGAAAGGTGGGTACGGCTCGGCGGCTGCGACCCCGACTCCCGACACCACGACAGCTACTGCCATGGGCAGCAGTGCCCACTTCGAAGCCCACTTCGAAGCCCACTTGGGAGCCAACGTCACCCGATTCCGAACCCCCAACGTGTGCCCTCTTCTCGCGGCGTTCCATTCGGTCCAGACCGACCGACGGCAAGTACATCAGGTCGACGCAAGGGCGGCCATCTGCATTTTTACAGAGTTTCCAGGCGAGACTTGTGCACATTGCCATCCGCCCGACTCGGGGGTGGTCAGTTCTCCACCGGCCTGCTAGGTTCGCGGTACCGGCGGTACCGTTCGCGCCCGTCGGAGACGAATTCGACAACGGTGTTGGAAGGTCTCGTGACGGAAACAAGACGGAGCGCAGGGGTCACGGCCGAGCTACTCGATCGACACTCGGCGGTGGTCGGCTTGGCCGCGCGAGCACGCGCGCTTGTCGACGACTTCACGACCGAAGCCGCGCCGTACGACAGCGTGCCACGCGCCCTGCTGGACGCCGATTTCGTCCCCGCGGCTCACCTGAACGTGACGCTGTTCTTCCGGAGTTGGCTCGACGGGTGCGAGCCGTCCGACATCGACACCCGCCCACTGGTCGACCGTGCGGTGTCCCTCATGCGCGACGGCATGCCCCTGCACGACGTACTCGAAAACTATCGGGTCGGCGTCTACTTCCTCTGGTCCCAGTTGGCAAGCAGCGCTTCGCAGTCGGAACAACCGCTGCTTGCCGAAGTGGGTCTGCCGCTGACCAGGTACCTCTCCCTCGTGATGGCCCGCATCGCCAGTGCGTGTGTTGAGGAAGCTCGAACGCGGCCGTGGGACGAGTTGGAGCGTCGTCGCGGCATCCTCGACGCGCTGCTCGCAGGCCGTGATCCCGGTGCGTGGACAAGTGGGGAGGCCACGACAGTCGCGGAGGCGTTTCTCGTCGCCGTCGTACGGCTCGGGGAACCGAGCCCGGGCACAGTCACCGAATTGCGGCACCGGATTCACGACCTACCCGGTTCGCTACTGCGACGCGATGTGGGCGGCTGGACAGCGCTGATCCCCGTCGAGCCGGACGCCGACAGTGCCGCTGCGACAGCTGATCTCGCTGCTCGACTAGGACACCGAACAGCGGACGGCACACCTGCGTCCATGTGGGTCGGGGTCTCGCACGCATCGACACACAGCGCAGTGCCCGCATCCTTCGCCGAGGCGAAAGTCGTCGCAGAACTCGGCCGGTGCCTGGCGCTGGACGACATGGTGTGCCGCAGGCAAGACCTGCGCTTCGAGTACGCGGTTGCGGTCGACAGTTCGGCCCGTCACGAACTCGCCTCGGTGCTGCAACCACTCGCCGACCAACCCGTTCTCGCCCAGACCCTCGACGTGTTCTTCACCAACGACTGCAACCAGAACGCAGCGGCACGGGTGCTGTGCGTCCACCGGAACACCGTCACCTATCGCTTGCTCAGGATCGGCGAACTCACCGGTTACGACCCCCAGCATCCAGGCGAGGCGATGACGCTGTCCGCCGCCCGAATTGCGGCATTGCTGGAATCCAAATCGTTCGCTGCCTGACCGTGCGACCGCTGCCGCCGCGGTTCAGTACTCCTCGGGCAGCACCGAGAACATGTCGCGGGTGACTGCAACCGCATTGTCGGAGCTACCGCCCTTCACAACCAGCGTCGCGAACGCGATGTCACCTCGGTAACCGACGAACCAGGCATGGGATCCGCCTTCGACCTCGGCTTCCCCGGTCTTGCCGTACACCTCACCCTGATCGGCGATCCGGGTCGCAGTGCCGCTCGTGACGACCAGGCGCATCATTCCGCGTAGCCCGTCCACCATCGCAGGGGTGATCACCGGGCGGTCCCCCTCGACCTTCGTGTCGAAGCCCGAGATGAGCTGCGGCACCGGCGTCGAACCACGGGCGACCGTTGCGGCAGCAAGTGCCATGCCGAACGGGCTCACGACAACCTTGCCCTGCCCGAACCCGTCTTCGGTTCGCTGCACGAGGTCGTCCGCGGGTGGAACCGACCCGGAATCGGTCGGCAAACCCTCGACGTCGTAGGTCGGGCCGATGCCGAGTTCCGCTGCAGCCACGTTCAGAGCGTCTGGCTGCATCTCGCTGGCCAATTTCGCGAAGGAGGTGTTGCACGAGCGCGCGAACGCCGTCGCCATCGGTACGGAGCCCAAGGCGAATTCGTTGTAGTTGGGGATGCTGCGTTCGCCGATCACAATGCGACCGGGACACGGCACCGAGGTGTCCGGCGTGGCGAGACCACCGTCGATCGCGGCGCCTGCAGTGATGATCTTGAACGTCGATCCCGGCGGATACAGGCCGGTCGTCGCAACAGGGCCATCTCGGTCCGCAGCCTTGTTCTGCGCGACCGCGAGCAGGGCACCCGTCGACGGCTGCACCACGACCATCATCGTCTGCTCGACGCGCCGATCGACAGCCTCCTGGGCTGCCCGCTGGATCGGGCGATCGAGGCTGATCGAAAACGACCCGACCGGCTGCGGCGCCGTTTCGGTCAGCACGTCGGTGTCCACGCCGTTCGCGTTGATCGTGACGACACTCCACCCGGCCTTGCCGTCGACGTCGTCGATGATCGTCTTCTTGACCTGGCTGATGAGGTCGGGCGCAAAATCGCGTTCGGTCGCAACCAGATCCGCTTCGTCGCTCGTCGTCACGCCTGGCATGGTGGAAAGGACCATCGAGACTTGATCGAAGTCGTCCTGCTTGAGCGTCGCGACCTGATAGTCGCCCTTCACCGCCGTTGCGGATTCGACGATCGACTGAGCGGTGATGGTCGAATCGAAGCGGCCGAGTGCCGCCGCGAGCGAATTGGCGACCGCAACGACGTTCCCCGACTTCGCCGCATTCAACCTGATGCGATGAACGACGCCGGGCACAAGCACGTCGGATCCGGAATGCTCGTTGACCCGCGCCCGCGGTGCCGCCGTCGAGCGCAAAGCCATCCGCTGGGTGTCCCCTAGCTCGGGATGGACGTCGGTCGAACTCCACCGCACCGCCCACTCGCCGTCGCGCCTGCCCATCTGCAACTGCCCCGAGTAGGTCCAGACCCGATTCTTCGGCAGGTGCCACTCGTAGGTGTAGTCGACGGTCGCCGTGTCGCCGTTGATCCGAGCCGACCCGGTCGTCGCGGTCATGGACTCGGCCTGCAGGTCGTTCCACGTTGCCGTGAGCACCTCGAATGCCTTCTGTGGCTGGTCGGTGGCGCCGGCAGCTGCCGCTACGTCGCGCTCGGCGAATGCGTCGACGAAGCTGTCCGCAGCGGGTGAGGGACCGGCCGGCTTCGGGGTGCACGAGGCGACCCCGACAGCCAGTGCGGACACCGCGACAGTCACGACAACGCGCGCGACGAGCGACGTACGAAACCGGCGGATAGTCATCGGACACATCGTAATTCGCTCGTAGGCCACAGCCGGGGAGGCTGGCCGTCGATCAGTCGAGCAGTACGGTCGAAAAGGTGCCGACCTGTGTGAAGCCGATACGTTCGTAGGCACGGCGGGCGGGCCGGTTGTAGTCGTTGACGTAGAGGCTCGCCGTTCTGCCCGACGCAACGATCATGTTGGCGACAGCTGCGGTACCGGCCGCGCCGAGTCCACGGCCGCGGCGCGCGGGATGCACCCACACTCCCTGGATCTGTCCGACCGAGCGGGACAGCGCCCCGACCTCTGCCTTGAACACGACTTCGCCGTCCTCGAACCGTGCCCATGCGCGGCCCGTCGCGATCAGATTTGCGACGCGACGCCGGTAACTCGTGCCGCCGTCGGTGGATCGTGGATCGACGCCGACCTCTTCGATGAACATGTCGATCGCGGCCGTCAGGTAGCGGTCGAGTTCACCGAGGGTCGCTGCTCGTACGTGCGGATCGGCGTCGATCACCGCGGGTTGCGCGATGGCGAGCAGAGGTTGGTCGGGACGCAGTTCCCTGGCTGGGCCCCACTCTCCGACGAGCATGTCCCACAGCGGAAGCGCGAGTTCGCGGCGTCCGACGATCGAGGAACACATCCGCGGGCTACGGCTGGCACGGTCGGCAAATGCCCGAAGGTCTTCCGAATTGCCCAGCAGTGGAACAAGATTGGCACCGGTGTAGCACAGCGATTCGGCGGGTCCGCCGCGACTCCACAGCTCACCCGGAAATGCTCCAGGGTTGAGCCCGAACTCCTGGATGCGAGCGGCAACCATGCAGGACGCGACGGGATCACCATCGAGCACCCGCAGGACATGAGCGACATCGCGACTGCCCAGTTGCCGCGCACCGAGCACTTTCAACACGGCGGGCATCCCCGGCACGGATCGGACACATGTCCAGCGTGCCACGAACCAGCCGTATTGGGAACGATCAGGTGACGCTGACTACCGGCGCGCCGGATTCGGTGAGCTCGCCGTTCTCGCCGTACTCCTCGGCAATCCGCATCGCCTCTTCGATCAGCGTCTCGACGATCAACGCCTCCGGCACGGTCTTGATGACCTGCCCCTTCACGAAGATCTGGCCTTTGCCGTTGCCTGAAGCGACGCCGAGGTCGGCCTCACGAGCTTCGCCGGGACCGTTCACGACGCACCCCATCACCGCGACCCGCAACGGGATCTCCATGCCCTCCAAGCCTGCGGACACTTCGTTGGCGAGGGTGTAGACGTCGACCTGCGCACGACCGCACGACGGGCAGGACACGATCTCCAGTTTGCGCGGACGCAGATTCAGCGACTGCAGGATCTGCGCGCCGACCTTCACCTCTTCGACAGGCGGTGCAGAAAGCGAGACACGAATGGTGTCGCCGATTCCTTCCGACAGCAGCGCACCGAACGCGACGGCCGACTTGATGGTCCCCTGAAACGCCGGACCCGCCTCCGTGACCCCGAGATGCAACGGGTAGTCGCACTGAGCGGCCAACTGCCGGTAGGCCTCGACCATGATCACAGGGTCGTTGTGCTTGACCGAGATCTTGATGTCGCCGAACCCGTACTGCTCGAACAGACTTGCTTCCCACAGCGCCGACTCGACGAGCGCCTCCGGCGTCGCCTTGCCGTACTTCAGCATCAAACGTGGATCCAACGACCCGGCGTTGACGCCGATCCGAATCGGAGTGCCCGCGGCCAGCGCAGCCTTCGCCACTTCTTCCACGCGGCCGTCGAATTCTTTGATGTTTCCCGGGTTGACGCGCACTGCGGCGCAACCGGCATCGATGGCCGCGAAGATGTAGCGCGGCTGGAAGTGGATGTCCGCGATGACCGGGATCTGGCTCTTCTTCGCGATCGTCGCCAGCGCATCGGCATCTTCCTGCCGCGGACACGCGACCCGGACGATGTCGCAGCCGGACGCGGTCAGTTCGGCGATCTGCTGCAGGGTCGCATTGATGTCGTGGGTCTTGGTCGTCGTCATCGATTGAACCGAGATCGGGCTCTCGCTACCGACACTTACCGAGCCGACCTGCAACTGCCGGGTCTTGCGGCGCGGAGCAAGGACCGCTGCGGGTCCGGTCGGCATGCCCAATCCAACAGGGCTGGTCACTATGTGCCTACTTTCGAAGCTGATGGGCCGAGCTACTCCCCGATTCTATCCGTCAGGGAAAGAGCTGAATCGGGTTCACGATGTCTGCCGTCAAGGTGAGCAGCATGTATGCACCGCCTATGACGATCACCACATAGGTCGCAGGAAGCAATTTGAGGTAGTCGACAGGCGGCCCCGCGGGCAGACCCCGTCGCGACCGCAGGCTGTTGCGAATCTTCTCGTAGATCGTCACAGCCATGTGTCCACCGTCGAGCGGCAACAGCGGCAGCAGGTTGAAGGCGCCGAGGAAGAAGTTGAGGCTCGCGAGCAGGATGATGAAGGTGTCCCAGTAGCCACGTTCGGCGGCTTGACCGCCGATCGCGCTCGCCCCGACGACGCTGATCGGCGTCTCGGGATCGCGCTCACCACCGGTGACGGCGTGCCACAGATCGACGACCTTGCTCGGCATCTGCGCAAGGCCGTGCAACGTCTTGACGAACATGTCGCCGGTGAAGGCGACCGAGGCGGGAATTGCGGAGAGCGGGTTGTACTGCGTCGGCGCCGGACCCGCTGTATTCAGGCCGACTCCGATCGCGCCGACCGTCTCGGACCGCTTCTCCTTGGTCTCGTTGTCGATCACCCAGCGCTGTACGCGCTCGACCTGCACGGGGATGGTCAGCGTCTCGTCGCCACGTTCGACGGTGAACTGCACGATGCCGGTCGCCGATTGCGTTTCCTTCACGACGTCCGTCGACGTATGAGTCGTGACGTCGTTGACCTTGACGATGACGTCAGAAGGAAGCAGCCCGGCACGTTGGCCGGGACCCGTGCCGGAACATTCGGCGAGCGTGCCGTCCTCGGCCTGGGTCGGGGCGACACAGCTGGCGCTGGTAACGGAGACGGTCGGATCACCGTTGAGGTTGGGCAATCCCCAGCCGACCGCAAGAACCATGATGAGGATGAAGCCGAGGACGAAGTTCATAGCGATACCGGACGACATGACGACAAGGCGTTTCCACGTCTTCTGCCGGTACATCGCACGATCGAGCTCTTCGGGTTCGATCTCGTCGAGCGCGGTCATACCTGCGATATCGCAGAAGCCACCGAACGGCAGCGCCTTGAGCCCGTACTCGGTCTCGCCACGCTGCACCGAGAACACTTTCGGACCGAAGCCGACGAAGTATCGCCGCACCTTCATGCCGAGGCGTTGAGCCGCCCACATGTGGCCGCACTCGTGCAGCGCCACCGAGGCTGCGATACCGAGGGCGAAGAGCACAACCCCCAAAACGAACACCATCCGGCTCTAGCCCTCCTGTTTCACGCGCTCACGCGCACGTTCACGCGCCCAACTGTCCGCGGCGAGCACATCGTCCAAGGTAGCGGGTTCGGCCGACCACTCGTCCGCGTCACCGAGCACACGCTGCACGGTTCGTACGATCGCCGGGAACCGAATGACGCCATCGAGGAAGGCCTGCGCAGCGACCTCGTTCGCGGCGTTGTAGACCGCAGTGAGGCAACCACCGCGCTCCCCTGCTGCTCGCGCCAGTTCGACCGCTGGAAACACAGTACTGTCCAGCGGCTCGAACTCCCAGGTCGCTGCCTTCGTGAAATCGCACGCCGACGCAACGCCCGCGACGCGGTTCGGCCAGCCGAGGGCCAAACCGATCGGCAACTTCATATCGGGTGGACTCGCCTGCGCAAGTGTCGAGCCGTCGGTGAACGTCACCATCGAGTGCACGATCGACTGCGGATGAACTGTCACGTCGATGCGGTCGTAGGGGATTTCGAACAGCAGGTGCGTCTCGATCAGTTCAAGGCCCTTGTTGACGAGGGTCGCCGAGTTCAGCGTGTTCATCGGACCCATCGACCAGGTCGGATGAGCCTTCGCCTCTTCGGGATTCACGTCTTCCAGCATGTCGGCGGTCCACCCGCGGAACGGTCCGCCCGACGCGGTCAGCACAAGGCGCGCAACCTCGTCGGCCGTGCCGCCACGCAGGCATTGCGCCAACGCGGAATGCTCCGAGTCGACGGGAACGATCTGGCCCGGCGCCGCCGCACGGGTGACGAGCGAGCCACCCGCGACGAGCGACTCCTTGTTGGCAAGGGCAAGCGTGGCACCGGATTCGAGGGCGGCGAGGGTCGGTTCGAGACCGAGCGAACCGACAAGTGCATTGAGGACGACGTCTGCTTCGGTACTGCGCACCAACTCGGTGACGGCACCGAGTCCGGAGTACGTCGCATCGATCCGGGCGCCTGCCTCGGCATCGGCCACCGCGACGTTCGTTACGCCGGTCTGCTTCATCTGCTCGGCGAGCAGATCGAGCTTGCCACCGCCCGCAGCGAGACCGACCACCTCGAACTTGTCGGGGTTGGCGGCGATGACATCGAGGGCCTGCGTTCCGATCGAACCGGTGCTGCCGAGGAGAAGTACGCGAACAGTGTCGGACACAGGACCATTGTTCACTATCCGGAACGGTGAGCCCTACTAGCTACGACGAACGGTCGTATGTCACGATATGGCGAGCGAGAATTCGTCAGTTGGTACGCAAAGACTAAGGAGCGACCGTGGCCGGTACGGAGTTGGATCCAGCCGAGAACGATCCAGTAGTCGCAAATCACGTCGATACCGCCGAAGTTCCGTCCGCCGCATGGGGTTGGAGCGGCGAAGCGCCGCGTGCATCCCAGATCGCCGGATTCGTCGTCGCACTGATGCTGCTCGCCATGACCATCGGCAACCACACCGGCAGGATCGAGGACCTCTTCCTCGTCGGATTCGCCGTTGCGATCTTCGGAATTCTCATCCGCCACGCGATCATCAGCCGCCAAGACCGCTAGTTCTCTGCGGCCAACTGTCCGCAGGCTGCTGCAATTTCCTGGCCGCGGGTGTCACGAACCGTGCAGGACACACCCTGGGCAAGTACCCGGCGGACGAACTCGCGTTCCACCGGCTTCGGGCTGGCGTCCCATTTGCTTCCCGGAGTCGGATTCAATGGAATCAGATTCACGTGCACACGTGAGCCGAGTGCCTTGCGCAGCTTGGTCGCGAGCATGTCGGCACGCCACGGCTGGTCGTTGATCTCCTTGATGAGGGCGTACTCGATCGACACGCGTCGCCCGGTCTGGTCCGCGTAGTACTTCGCAGCGTCAAGCACCTCCTTCACCGACCACCGATTGTTCACCGGTACGAGGGTGTCGCGGAGTTCGTCGTCCGGCGTGTGCAGGGAGACCGCCAACGTCACCGACAGACCCTCGTCGGCAAGTTTGCGGATCGCAGGCGCCAGGCCGACGGTCGACACCGTCACCGACCGCTGTGAGATACCCAGACCGTCCGGAGCGGGCGAGGTGATACGACGGACCGCCGCAAGCACCCGCTTGTAATTGGCGAGCGGCTCGCCCATACCCATGAAGACGACGTTCGACAGTCGACCAGGACCACCCGCGATGTCGCCGTCGCGCAACGCGGCTGCGGCCGCACGTACCTGATCGACGATCTCTGCCGTCGACAGGTTGCGGGTCAGCCCAGCCTGGCCGGTCGCGCAGAACGGACAGGCCATACCGCAACCGGCCTGGCTGGAGATGCACAGCGTCGCCCGGTCGGGATAGCGCATCAGCACGCTCTCCAGGAGCGTGCCGTCACCCGCCTTCCACAACGTCTTTCGCGTCTCGCCCCCATCGCACGCAACGTGCTTGACCGGGGTGAGCAACGGCGGAAACAGCGCGGCACCAACCTTTTCGCGCACGGCAGCAGGCAAATCCGTCATCTTCTCCGGATCGGCTTCGAGCCGCCCGTAGTACTGCCGCGCAAGCTGATCCGCCCGGAAACCAGGCAGCCCCAACTCTTGGACAGCTGCGCGCATCTCGGTGGAATCGAGGTCGGCCAGGTGTCGCGGCGGCATGCCGCGGCGGGGTGCATCGAAGACGAGAGGGAGCGAAACAGCCATAGTGACAACCATTGTCCCACCGCAGGCACGTGTAATCCGAATCGAGACAATCCGACCCACCTCGAAGCGCGTGCATTCGACCTGGCGCTCGGTCATGATCGAACAATGTCGACGCCATACGAGCCACTCCCCCCGCACGAGCAGGACCCGCTGCTCACGACTCCACCCGCGTCGGACCTGCCAACGAAATCCTCGCGAAAGATCCAGCAGACCAGAGTCGGCTACACGTGGGTCGGCCTGGTGGTCAGCGCACTCGTCGGCATCGTGCTGCTCATCTTCATTCTGCAGAACCTCGATCCTGCGCAGATCGACATCCTGTTCTGGCAGATGAACCTTCCCATCGGAATCGCAGTCCTCCTCGCATCGATCCTCGGCGCCCTCATCATGGCGATGGTCGGCGGAGCGCGGATCTTCCAGATCAGGAAACAAGCCAAACGGATGTAGTCGGATTGCACCAAGCGCACTCGAGACGTCACAAGCGGCGCAATGATTTGCAGAGGCCTGATTGAATAGGCCCGATTCGAACAGGCCGGATTCGAACAAGCAGGGACACGCGCCGGATCTACCTGGCCTGAGAAGACGAGGAGCTTGATGTGACCACTACCCAGCCGAGTCAAGAAGCCCACAGCACCAGGGCTGCCGCGACGGCGGGCGTCGCGGTCGTCCCACCGAAGCTTGCTCGTTCGTGGCTCCTCGTTCCGGCTACCGCACCGGACGCGTTCACACCCGATCCCGCGGCCGAGATCGATGCGGTGATCATCGATCTGGAGGACGCCGTCGCGGCAAGCGGAAAGAAGGCGGCACGCGAACGGGTCGTCGAGTGGTTCGCGAACGGCGGCAACGCTTGGGTCCGCATCAACGACGCGACAACCGAGTACTGGGCCGACGACCTTGCTGCACTGTCGTCGGTTCCCGGTGTCTCCGGAATCATGCTCGCCAAGACCGAGAGCGGCTTCCAGGTCGACGCAACCGAAGACCGCCTGCCCGACGGCACCCCGATCGTCGCCCTCATCGAATCTGCCATGGGACTGGAAGCCGCTCCGGAGATCGCCCGATCCGACAGCACGTTCCGGCTCGCCTTCGGCAGCGGCGACTTCCGCCGCGACACCGGTATGAGCGACGACCCGATGGCCATGGCCTTCCCGAGGGCGCGGCTCGTGATCACCAGTCGCGCAGCCAAATTGCCTGGTCCGATCGACGGGCCGACCGTCTCCGCCAACGAGAGCATCCTGGAGCGCGATTCGGCGATCTCGTTCTCGATGGGTATGGCAGGGCGCCTCTGCCTGCATGCGTCGCAGGCGATACCCGTCAACCGCGCCCTGAGTCCGAGCCCGGCCGACATCGTGTGGGCCCGCGAGGTCCTCGCCGAGCTGGGTGAAAACGGGGAGAACGTCAAGGACGGCAGCGACCGGCCGCGACTCGCGAAAGCACTGAAGGTGACCGCCTTCGCCGCGACGCTCGGCTTGTCCTAGCGGGGTTCGTCCTAGCGGGGTTGGTCCTAGCCGAGCAGCAGCCCGCTCGGTTTGCTCCTCGTGTGGATGCGATAGCGCACGTCGAGTGCAAGTCCGGGTGTGCTCGCGTAGGCGAATGCTGCTGTTGCTGCGGTGAACTCGATGCCGAGCACCGACCGCAGCGACTCACGATCCGGAAACGACCACCTGGTGTCGACCCGTGCTGTATCGAAACCTGCTCGGGTGAAGAAGGTCTCGATGGCGTCGGGGTCGTAGTCGGGCAGGTCCCTGCGCATCCACCTGCCGTACGGATGGGCGGTTGCGTCGAGGTCGACGATCATCAGCACCCCGCCCGGACGCAGCACTCGAAACGCTTCGGCTATCCCGGGTGCGGATTTGGGGCCGAAGAAGTAGGCGGTGCGGGCGTGGGCGATGTCGACACAGCTGTCGGAGAGCGGCAACGACTCCGCACTCCCCCGGCGGACCTGCACATCGGCAAGGTGCCCGACGCGTTGCGCTGCCGCTGCCACCAACTGCCGGTGTGGTTCGACTCCGATCACCGACGCGGCATCGGCCGCGAACAGCGGCAGGTGAAAACCCGAACCGCAACCGATGTCGAGCACATCGCGACCCGTCCAGTCCGCCCGGCGTCGTAGCGCGGAGAAGACCGCACCGTCGACGTCCTGGCACTTGTTCTCCAGCTCGTAGACCTGCGGCCAATGCCAGATGTTCGGACTGGGTATGACGGAACGCGTCGGCTTCACGGAGCCCTCATTCACCCAGCCCTCAGACGAAGGCGGTAAGCACTGCCCACGATACGAACGCCGACGGAAGCATCGAATCGAGTCGGTCCATGATGCCGCCGTGGCCGGGCAACATCGTTCCCATGTCCTTGATGCCGAGTTCGCGCTTGACCTGGGACTCGATCAGGTCGCCGAGGGTGGCGACCACAACGAGCGAGACACCGAGCAGCACGCCTATCAACGAGTTCGCGTCCAGGATCAAGGTGACGGTAAGCAGGCCACCGATGACGGAGAACACGAGTGATCCGACGAAGCCCTCCCACGACTTCTTGGGACTGATGGCGGGAACCATCGGATGTTTGCCGAACAACACACCTGCCGCGTAGCCACCCACGTCGGAGCAGACGACGCCGATCATGAAACACAACACCTTGCCTGCGCCGTCTTCCTGCAACAGGAGCAGGATCGCGAATGCGGCGAGCAACGGCAGCCACGCCGCGACGAACACAGTGATGGACGTATCGCGGAGGAAATTCTGGGGCGCGACCCGAAGACCGTGATCGAAAAGGCGCCAGACCATGCAGACGAGCACCGTGCCCGCGAACGCGGCCAGAACGCCGACCGGACCGTGCGGCCACGCGAACCACATGATGGCTTGCCCACCGAGAATCAGCGGAATTCGCGGGACGAGCACATCGGCTTCGCGCAGGCGACGCGCGACCTCCCACGTCGCTATGGCCAACGCAACGGCGATAACGCCGACGAGCACCTTCGGCACGAACACGAGGATCAGAACGAGGGAAATACCGAGGCTGCCACCGACAGCCACAGCCGCAGGCAAATTGCGGCCGGCCTTGGACTTCGCTGCATCCTGCGCCGCGGCGGACTTGCCTGGGTCCGCGGCAGGCTCCGGGCCCGCGATGGGGGCGGATTGTGTTGCGGTGTTCACGGGGGTGTCGTGCGTCGCCGCATCGACCGAACTCGGCTCGGCGAATGTCACTTCGCCGGGAGCGCCGCTGCTCGCCTTGCCGTCGTCAGTCGTCACCGTCATATACCCCGTCGCTTTACCCGTCGTTTCGATCGCAACCCTGCGCCTTACACTTCGAGCAGCTCGGTTTCCTTGTGCTTGACCAGGTCGTCGACCATTGCGACGTACCGCGCGGTTGTCTTGTCGAGTTCTTTCTCCGCACGACTCACGTCGTCTTCGCCGGCTTCGCCGTCTTTCTGGATGCGCGAGAGCTCGTCCATTGCTTTCCGGCGGACGTTGCGTAGCGAAATCTTACTGTCTTCGCCTTTCGACTTTGCCTGTTTGACGAGGTCGCGTCGACGCTCTTCCGTCAGCTGCGGCACCGAGATGCGGATGATGTCGCCGTTGTTGGTCGGATTCACACCGAGATCGGAGTTTCGGATCGCGGTTTCGATCGGCCCGAGCTGCGACTGCTCGTACGGCTTGATGACGACCATTCTCGGCTCGGGCACGTTGATGCTGGAGAGCTGCGTGATTGGCGTCATGCTGCCGTAGTAGTCGATGACGATGCGCGTGAACATTCCGGCGTTCGCTCGACCTGTTCTGATGGAGCCGAGCTCGTCCTTCACCACGGAGACGGCCTTCTCCATCTTTTCCTCGGCGTCGAAGAGCGCTTCGTCTATCACGGCAGTTCCTCCAATATCGTGCGCCGAGGGTCCTGTTCGGAACCGCTACGGTCGCGGATCAAGATCTGACCAGTGTTCCGATCTTCTCACCGGACACCGCTCGTGCGATATTCCCGTCGGTGAGCAGATTGAACACAAGCATCGGCATCTGGTTGTCCATACACAGGCTGAACGCAGTCGCGTCGGCGACCTTCAAGCCCTTTTCGATGACCTCACGGTGGGTGATCTCGGTATAAAGCGTCGCGTTGGGGTCGACTCGCGGGTCGGCCGAATACACGCCGTCGACACCTTTGGCCATCAAAACGACCTCGGCACCGATCTCGAGAGCACGCTGCGCCGCCGTTGTATCCGTCGAGAAGTACGGCATACCCATGCCGGCCCCGAAGATGACGACGCGGCCCTTCTCGAGGTGTCTGCGAGCGCGCAACGGCAGGTAAGGTTCGGCGACCTGACCCATCGTGATTGCGGTCTGAACTCGGGTCTGCACGCCCTGCTTCTCCAGGAAGTCCTGCAGTGCCAGGCAATTCATCACGGTTCCGAGCATGCCCATGTAATCGGAGCGCGCGCGGACCAAGCCGCGCTCTTCGAGTTCGGCGCCCCGAAAGAAGTTGCCGCCACCGATCACGACTGCGACCTGAACGCCGGAGCGAACGACCGCCGCGATCTGCTCGGCAACCTTTTGGACAACGTCGGGATCGAGCCCGACCTGGCCACCGCCGAACATCTCGCCGCCGAGCTTGAGGACAACGCGACGGAAGCCTGCTCTGTCGTCGTTCGGCGTTGTCCCGTCAGCCGTTAGGGTCATCGTCTCCTCGATCTCCGTGGGCGAAAGTCGCTGCATCGTCACAGTGCTGTGCCGAAAACTGCTGTGTCGATAAAAGTGCCGTTTCACAAAAGGGCCGACCCGAGGGCAAATCCCGTGGACGGCACCCAACATCTTGCCTCACGCGGCCGACAAACCGGCAGCAGGGCTGGAAAAGCACGAACCCCGCGCCACAGAAATCGTGGCGCGGGGTTCGTGAACTCGATCGTGGGTCGTCGAGCCGGCTCAGCTCTGGCCGACCTCGAAACGAGCGAAACGAGTGATCGTCACGCCTGCTTCTTCGAGCAGCGCCTTGACGCTCTTCTTCGAGTCCTGGACCGAGGACTGATCGAGCAACACGACGTCCTTGTAGTAGCCGTTGACGCGACCCTCGACGATCTTGGGAAGCGCCTGTTCGGGCTTGCCTTCTTCGCGGGCGGTCTGCTCGGCGATACGACGCTCGTTCTCGACGACGTCCGCGGGGACCTCGTCACGGGTGACGTATTTCGCCTTGAGCGCTGCGATCTGCATCGCGGCACCGCGAGCGGCCTCTGCCGCTGCTTCGCCTTCGCCGGTGTACTCGACGAGCACGCCGACTGCGGGCGGCAGATCGGCACTGCGCTTGTGCAGGTAGGTGGCAACGGGTCCGTCGAAGGAGACGACGCGACGAAGCTCGAGCTTCTCGCCGATCTTCGCCGACAGTTCCTGCACAGCGGTGTCGACGGTCTTGCCACCGAGATCGAGTGCCTTGAGGGCGTCGAGGTCGGCAGGCTTGCCTTCGGCTGCCGTCGCGACTACCGAATCGGCGAATTCCTGGAACTCGGCGTTCTTCGCGACGAAGTCGGTCTCACTGTTGATCTCGAGGAGCACGCCACCCTTTGCGGTGACGAGGCCTTCGGCGGTCGTACGCTCGGCACGCTTGCCGACGTCCTTCGCACCCTTGATGCGCAGTTCCTCGACGGCCTTGTCGAAATCGCCGTCGTTGTCGGCGAGTGCGTTCTTGCAGGCCAGCATTCCTGCGCCGGTGAGCTCGCGGAGCCGCTTGACGTCAGCGGCGGTGTAATTCGCCATCTGTGGCGAGCCTCCTTGTACTTGTTCTTCAGTACTAGCTTCTAGGTAACTTGCTTCTAGGTACTTGATTTTGCGAGAAGTCCTGGACCCACCTTTGCCGACCATTCCAGCGTGGAATGGTCGGCAAGGTGAATACTGCGCACTGGTCATCCGATCGTGATCGGCCGATCAGGGCGGTGTCGATCAGGCTTCTGCGGCTGCTTCTGCAGGCGCTTCGGCCGCGGGTGCTTCGACTGCCGGTGCATCGGCAGCGGCCGTAACCGCTTCCGCTGCAGGCGCTTCGGCTACCGCGGGGGTTGCGCCGGCCAACTGCTCCAGCTCCCACTCGGCGAGGGGCTCGCCCGCTCCGACCTCAGGCTTGGCGTCGTCCGCGGTGTTGAGTCCGGCACGAGCCTGCACGCCCTCGGCGACCGCAGACGCGACGACCTTGGTGAGCAGTGCGGCCGAGCGGATCGCGTCGTCGTTACCCGGGATCGGGTAGTCGACGAGGTCGGGATCGCAGTTGGTGTCGAGGATCGCGATGACCGGGATGTTCAACTTGCGAGCTTCGCCGACGGCGATGTGCTCCTTGTTGGTGTCGACGACCCAGATCGCCGACGGCACCTTGGCCATGTCACGGATACCGCCGAGGGTGCGGTCCAACTTCGTCATCTCACGCGTGAGCATGAGGATTTCCTTCTTGGTGCGTCCCTCGAAGCCACCGGTCTGCTCCATCGCCTCGAGTTCCTTGAGGCGCTGCAGGCGCTTGTGCACGGTGGAGAAGTTGGTGAGCATGCCGCCGAGCCAGCGCTGGTTCACGTAAGGCATCCCGACACGGGTCGCCTCGGCCGCGATGGACTCCTGGGCCTGCTTCTTGGTACCGACGAAGAGGACGGTGCCGCCGTGGGCAACGGTCTCCTTGACGAATTCGTACGCCTTGTCGATGTACGTCAGCGTCTGCTGCAAGTCGATGATGTAGATGCCGTTGCGATCGGTGAAGATGAATCGCTTCATCTTCGGATTCCAACGACGGGTCTGATGCCCGAAGTGAGCGCCGCTGTCAAGCAGCTGCTTCATGGTTACGACAGCCATGGCTGTGTATCTCTTTCCTGTTGCCGGTTGTCGCAGGATGTCGGTGGACTCCTGCCCTGGCACCCGCTACCCGACGGACATGCAAGAAATCGAGCGAAAGCTCGGAATCGAACAGGACCAGCCGTCGGCGCAATATTGCGGGCGCGCGAAGTCGATCTGCACGTGCACAGACCGCGGTAACAGCATACGGTCTTCTTTGCGCCCGGCCTAACCGGCATATCGGCAGCTTCGCTGCTCGTGAGACATCCCTAGGCTTTAAGAGTCAAGCGGCGAGTGTTTTCGGCGTTGTTCG
>NZ_JBIMSN010000117.1:0-43212 GCF_043944905.1 Antrihabitans spumae | reverse complement strand
GTCGCTCTGACTTGAAGAAAGTTACGCGAACAAGAACACCACGTCAAATCGCCTGGTCCAGCACAGGTTTCGCAGAAAACACGCTGGTCAGCGAGGTGCAAAATGCGGGGGCGCGGACATGAAAGCCGAAAGCGGCCCGAATTGTGGCGCAGGCCACAAATCGAACCGCTATTTGGGTCCTTCGGTACTCGAAACGCCAACCCGTTCGATGTCCGCGCCCAACTCCTGCAGGATCTCGACGAACCTCGGATACCCACGATCGATGTGATAGACGTCGTGGACCTCGGTCGTCCCGTCTGCCACCAGTCCCGCGAGGACCAAACCGGCGCCGGCACGGATATCCGAAGACCAGACCGGCGCACTCGACAGCTGCGGAACTCCGCGTATCACTGCGTGGTGCCCGTCCGTACGCGCATCGGATCCCAAACGAATCATCTCTTCGACGAATCTGAACCGCGCCTCGAAGACGTTTTCCGTGATCATTGACGTTCCGTCTGCGATTGCGGCCAGGCCGATCGCCATCGGTTGCAGGTCCGTGGGGAATCCAGGGAACGGCAGGGTCGAAAAGTTGACCGCTCGCGGACGTTCTTTCTGCACAACTCGAAAACCGTCGGGCTCGAACGACACCTGCGCCCCAGCCGACCGAAGTTTCTCCAGGACCAGCGATAGGTGTTTCGGATTGACCCCGGTGACGCGGACGTCGCCGATAGTCATGGCAGCTGCTATCCCCCACGTTGCAGCAACGATCCGATCACCGATCACCCGGTGTGTGGTCGGTTCGAGCTTCTTCACTCCCCTGATCGTGAGAGTTGTGGTGCCTGCCCCGCTGATTCGCGCGCCCATCTGGACAAGCATGTTGCACAGATCGACGATGTCGGGCTCGCGCGCAGCGTTGTCGATGACCGTTTCGCCATCAGCCAACGCAGCTGCCATCAGGATGTTCTCCGTTGCGCCGACCGACGGGAAGTCGAGACGAATCTTCGCGCCCTCGAGCTTGTCAGCCCGTGCGACAACGCAACCGTGCTCGATTTCCGCGTGCGCACCGAGCAATCTCAGTCCGGCCTGATGCATATCCAGTGGTCGCGAACCGATCGCGTCCCCACCCGGCAGCGCGACAACCGCACGCCGGCATCTCGCAACCAGTGGACCGAGCACACACACCGACGCTCTGAACTGCCGGACAGCGGGAAAGTCGGCTTGATACTTGGGCTCGGCCGGCGTCGTGATCCGGCATTCGTCGCCCTCGAGCACCACCTCGCAGCCGAGGCCACGAAGTACCTCTGCCATCAGCGGAACGTCGAGAATGTCCGGACAGTTGGTTATGACACTTGTACCTTCGGCCAACAAAGCCGCAGCCATCAACTTCAGAACGCTGTTCTTCGCGCCCCCGACAGCTACCTCGCCGGCGAGCCGATTACCGCCGGTGACTAGGAAGCGTTCACTCACAGTTGGACAGCCTAGTCAGCACTGGACCTGCCCGAGTGCCGCCTCCGCCAAAAGCCCGCAGCGGGTGTTCCCCTCCCTCAGGATGTGGGCAGTACCGTTGGCTTCATGGCCGTACATCTCACCCGGATCTACACCCGCACCGGCGACGACGGGACGACGGGTCTCAGCGACTTCTCCCGCATTTCGAAGAACGATCCGCGTTTGCAGGCATACGCCGACTGTGACGAGACGAACGCCAGCATCGGCGTCGCTGTGGCCCTCGGTAATCCATCACCGCAGATCAACGAGGTTTTGCGGCAGATTCAAAACGACCTCTTCGACGCGGGCGCCGATCTGTCGACCCCTGTCGTCGAGGACCCGCAGTATCCCCCGCTGCGTATCCACCAGTCCTACATCGATCGTCTCGAAGGCTGGTGCGACGAATTCAACGAGCAGCTGGCCCCACTGCACTCGTTCATCCTGCCCGGCGGCACTGCGCTGGGTGCGCTGCTGCACACTGCACGAACTGTCGCACGACGCGCCGAACGCTCGGCGTGGGCAGCGGTCGATGCCAATCCGGCGACGACCAACGCCCTACCGGCGAAGTACCTCAATCGCCTGTCGGATCTGCTGTTCATCTTGAGCCGCGTGGCCAATCCTGATGGCGATGTCCTGTGGAAGCCGGGCGCCGGCGACACCAAAAAGGCCGAGGCCGAAGAAAACTAGGCTGCTCAGCCGTGCCGGCCGCGCATCGACCGGCCCGACGGACGCGATTCCACCCAGGACAGAAACGCCGTCATGGCACCGCGGTCGAGCGCAACTTCCAGATTTCGGTTGGCTTCGCGGACGCTGAGCACGACGATTTCGTCGGTCATGATGTCGACCTCGCTGTCCTGCGGCGAACGGCGATTCTCGACCGCGATGTCCTGTCGGTTGATCCGAACATCCGGACCGAACCGCAGGCTCGACAGCTTGTAGAAGACGAGTGAATCCTCGCCGTATCGAATAAGTCCGTGTCGCCAACCCTGACTACCAACGCCGGGAGTCGTGCGGATGATCGCAGAGGTCCCACCGCGACGAAGAATCATCAAGCGGTAGAAGGAAATAGCAAAAAGGACGGCCAACATTGCGACCAGAATGATGAGAAGAACCATTCCGGTTTGCAACGCTAGCCGCCCTTCGCTGTTGGGAGAGCTACTAGACGGACTTGCCGACGGCGCGCAGTCGCGCTCGACCCCGAGCCTGTGCGCGCTCGTCGTCCGAATCTGCGTCCCGCTGAGCCTTGTCGACATCGATATCGTCGGACGCTTCGACGTCCTCGGCCAGGATGATGACTCCGCTCTCGCTCACCGAGAGGAACCCGCCGTCGACCGCGAACGTCAACTCTTCGCCGTCTGCGGTGTCGATCCGAACCGTCGCGTCGTCGACCAATGCCGCTACCAGCGGAATGTGCTGCGGCAGAATGCCGATCTCACCACTGATCGTGCGTGCGAACACGAATGTCGCATCGCCCGACCAGACGCGGCGATCGACAGCAACAAGCTCGACAGTCATCTCGCTCACGTCACACGCCCTTTCCGGTGTTTCAGCGACACATCGTTAGAACTTGACACCAAGTCCCTCTGCCTTCTTCTGCAGATCCTCGAGTCCACCGATGAGGAAGAACGCCTGCTCGGGAAGGTGGTCGAAGTCGCCCTTGGTGAGCTTGTCGAACGCCTCGATGGTCTCCTTGAGCGGAACGTTGGAGCCCGGCTGGCCGGTGAACTGCTCGGCAGCCATCATGTTCTGCGACAGGAAGCGCTCGATGCGTCGCGCACGGTTGACCAGCTGCTTGTCTTCTTCCGACAGCTCGTCGATACCGAGGATCGCGATGATGTCCTGCAGGTCCTGGTAGCGCTGCAGGATGCGGATGACTTCCTGCGACACGCGGTAGTGATCCTCGCCGACGATGCCCGGCAGCAGAATCGTCGAAGACGATGCCAGCGGGTCGACCGCGGGGAAGATGCCCTTCGAGAACACCGCACGGGAAAGCTCGGTGGTCGCGTCGAGGTGGGCGAACGTCGCCGCAGGCGCTGGGTCGGTGTAGTCGTCGGCGGGCACGTAAACGGCCTGCATCGACGTGATCGAGCGACCCTTGGTCGAGGTGATTCGTTCCTGCAGGATGCCCATTTCGTCAGCAAGCGTCGGCTGGTAACCAACGGCAGACGGCATACGACCGAGCAGGGTGGAGACCTCGGAACCGGCCTGGGTGTAACGGAAGATGTTGTCGATGAAGAGCAGAACGTCCTGGTTCTGCTCGTCGCGGAAGTACTCGGCCATCGTGAGGGCCGAGAGTGCGACGCGCATACGCGTGCCGGGCGGCTCGTCCATCTGACCGAACACCAAGGCGGTGTCCTTCAGGACGTTCGCGTCGGCGAGCTCGACCCAGAGGTCGTTACCTTCACGAGTACGTTCACCGACGCCGGCGAAGACCGAGGTACCACCGAAGTTGCGGGCGATACGGTTGATCATCTCCTGGATGAGAACCGTCTTACCGACACCGGCACCACCGAAGAGGCCGATCTTGCCGCCTCGCACGTACGGGGTGAGCAGGTCGACGACCTTGAGGCCGGTCTCCAGCATCTCGGTACGGCCTTCGAGCTGGTCGAATGCCGGCGGCTTACGGTGGATGGCCCACTTCTCGAAGTCCGCGCCGTAGCCGGGCTCGTCGAGGCATTCGCCGAGGGCGTTGAAGACGTGGCCCTTGACGCCGTCGCCGACGGGCACCGAGATCGGCTTGCCCGTATCGGTGACCTCGACGCCACGGACCAGGCCGTCGGTCGGCTGCATCGAGATGGTGCGGACCAGGTTGTCGCCGAGGTGCTGTGCAACCTCGAGGGTCAGCGTCTTGGCCAGCTCCGGGAAGGTGATCTCGGCGTGCAGCGCGCTGAAGAGCTCAGGCACGGCACCGCGCGGGAATTCCACGTCGACGACCGGTCCGGTGATCCGGACCACGCGACCTGCGCGCTCGGCGGCGCCGGCGTCTTTGGTTTCGGTTACGGCGGAGGTCATGTCACTCGTCACTTCCTGTTGCGGCAAGCGCGTCAACGCCACCGACGATTTCACTGATTTCTTGGGTGATCTGGGCCTGGCGAGCGCGGTTCGCTTCCAGCGTGAGCGCCTTGATGAGGTCGTCCGCGTTGTCCGTCGCAGCCTTCATGGCACGACGACGAGCGGCAGACTCCGATGCCGAAGCCTCCAGCATTGCGGCGTAGACCCGCGTTGCGAGATAGCGAGGCAGCAAGGTTTCGAACAACTCCTGCGCATTGGGCTCGAACTCGAACTCGGTGCGCTTCGGCTCCTCGGAGTACTCGACGACCATAGGAGCGATTCGGCGAGCGCGAGCCGTCTGCGTCAACATCGAGCGGAACTCGGTGAAGACGATGTGCAGCTCGTCGACGCCCGAAACCTCTTCGGGTAGCGGATCGTCGTACGGCAGATCGGTTCCGACGACGAACGCGGCGACTAGTGCATTCGCGATTTCGGTCGCGTCCGCATACGTCGGCTTCTCCGAGATGTTCGTCCATGACTGGACGACCTCGCGGCCACGGAACTTGTAGAAACCGAGTGCCTTACGACCGACCGTGTAGACGACCGGCTCCTTGCCCTCGGAGCGGAGCTGTTCGAACAGTTCCTCGCCCTTGCGCAGCACGTTGGCGTTGTAACCGCCGCAGAGTCCACGATCGGACGACACGATCAGCACGCCGGCCCGGCGCGGCTTCTCACGCTCGACGAGGAGCGGGTGGTCGAGTGTCGACTCGTCCGCCAGCGTCGTGAGCATCTTGGTCATTTCCTCGGCGTAGGGCCGTGCCGCTTCGACACGGGCCTGCGCCTTGGAGATACGCGAAGTAGCGATGAGCTCCTGGGCCTTGGTGATCTTCTTGATCGACCCCGCCGACTTGATCCTTCGGCGTAGGACACGTATTTGTGCGCCCATTTAGAATCGCACCCTTATTTCTTGTCGGGAGCGGACCGGTGGACGGTAACCGATTCTGTCTGCTCCTCTTCGGATTCCTTCGAGTCTTCCTTGGGCTCTTCTTTCTTCGCCTCGACGGAACTGCCGTCGGTGGCGGAGAAACCCTTCTTGAACTCGTTGACCGCATCTGCAAGAGCCTCGGAAGCGTCGTCCGACAGCTTCTTCGACTCGCGGATCTCGGTCAAGATGTTCTCGTGACGGCTACGCACGTTGTCGAGGAACTCGCTCTCGAAACGGATGACATCGCCGACCGGAACCGAGTCGAGGTGACCACGGGTACCGAGGAAGATCGCGACGACCTGCTCCTCGACCGAAAGTGGGCTGTACTGCGGCTGCTTGAGCAGCTCGACCAGACGGGCACCACGATCGAGCTGGGCCTTGGACGTCGCGTCGAGGTCCGATGCGAACGCCGCGAAGGCTTCGAGCTCGCGGTACTGCGACAGGTCGAGACGCAGTGAACCTGCAACCTCTTTCATCGCCTTGATCTGCGCGGCGCCACCGACGCGGGACACCGAGACGCCGACGTTGATCGCGGGACGAACACCCTGGTTGAAGAGGTCGGTCTCGAGGAAGCACTGACCGTCGGTGATCGAGATGACGTTGGTCGGGATGAACGCCGAGATGTCGTTGGCCTTGGTCTCGATGATCGGGAGACCCGTCATCGATCCGCCACCGAGTTCGTCGGACAGCTTCGCGCAACGCTCCAGCAGACGGGAGTGGAGGTAGAAGACGTCACCGGGGTACGCCTCACGGCCCGGCGGACGACGCAGCAGCAGCGAGATGGCACGGTAGGCCTCGGCCTGCTTGCTCAGGTCGTCGAAGATGATCAGAACGTGTTTGCCCTGGTACATCCAGTGCTGACCGATGGCCGAGCCGGTGTAGGGCGCGAGCCACTTGAAGCCTGCGGAGTCGGAAGCCGGTGCAGCGACGATCGTGGTGTATTCGAGCGCGCCGGCATCTTCGAGGCCCTGGCGAACGGCCGCGATGGTCGAGCCCTTCTGGCCGATGGCGACGTAGACGCAGCGAACCTGCTGGTCGGGGTCGCCGGTTGCCCAGGCCTGCTTCTGGTTGATGATCGTGTCGACGCACACCGCGGTCTTGCCGGTCTTGCGGTCGCCGATGATGAGCTGACGCTGTCCGCGACCGATCGGGGTCTGCGAGTCGATCGCCTTGATACCGGTCTGCAGCGGCTCGCTGACGCCCTGGCGCTGAACGACCGACGGTGCCTGCAGTTCGAGTGCGCGACGCGTCTCGGCCTCGATCTCGCCGAGTCCGTCGATCGGGTTACCGAGCGGGTCGACGACGCGGCCGAGGAAGTTGTCGCCGACGGGTGCGGAAAGAACGGTTCCGGTCCGCTTGACCTGCTGGCCTTCCTGGATGCCCTCGTAGTCACCGAGGATGACGGCGCCGATGCTGCCCTCGTCCAGGTTGAGCGCGACACCGAGCACGCCGCCGGGGAATTCCAGCAGCTCCTGGGTCATCGCCGATGGCAGGCCCTCGACGTGCGCGATACCGTCGCCGGTATCGGCAACGATGCCGATCTCCTCGCGGGAGGATTCGGACGAGAACGTGGCGACGTATTTTTCAATCGCGCCCTGAATCTCTTCGGTTGAGATCGTCAACTCCGCCATGGCTATCGATTTCCCTGCTTTCGAATATGGTGTTCGGCTCTAGTGTTCATGTGGTCCGGCGCGTTCGCCGCACGCACCTAACGTGGAAGTTGGCTCGCTGCGCTCGCCAGTCGTGACGCGATGGTGCCGTCGACGACCTCGTCGCCGACCGTGATCTCGAGTCCACCGAGAATCTCGGGAACAACTTCGAGCTGCACGGTCATGTTGCGACCGTAAATTCGGGACAGCACGCCTTCGAGCCGTTCACGCTGTGCATCCGACAGCGGCGAGGCGGCCTTGACATGGGCGACCGATTGTCCGCGGCGTTCGGCGGCGAGCTCTGCGAGCTCGGGCACGACTGCCTCGAAGTTCCTGCCGTGCAGACCACGAAGTGTCTGCTGCAGCAATCGATCAGTGAACTCGCTCACCTTGCCTGCGAGCACGTTGGTGAGCAACTGTGTGCGTCCGTCGAGCGGTGCGACCGTGTCGCTGAGCAGCGTCGACAGACGTGCGTTCGCGTCGAGCGTGCGGCCGAAGCGAAACAGTTCGTCCTCGACGTTCTCGATCTGACCGTCACGCTCGGCACCGATCAGGATCGCCAGGTTGGCGAGGCGCTCCAGCGCATTGGTGAAGTCGCGAGAGATCGACCAGCGCTGCTCGACGCCCGTGCGGACGATGTCGAGCGTCGAATCCGCGACCTTGCCCTCGAGCAGTGCATCGAGAACTGCGACCTTCGGCTCGGAGTCGTCGGACTTGCCTGCAAGGTGCTTCCGGAGGGTTACCTCGACAACAAGCAGGTTCGAAACGGCGGCCAATTCGTCGGCGAGCGTCGCCAGGCCTGCAGAATCCAGATCGGCAGAAACCTCGTCGAAGCGGCGCTGCACTACTTGCAGCGACTCGCGGCTTGCCGCGTGCATCAGGACACTCCCTTGTTGGATGACTTGCCGTCGCTTGCCATTGCCTCCAGCTCGTCGAGGAAGCGATCGACGCTCCCCGACTGGGCACCGGAATCGGCAAGTCGACTGCGGACGGTGTCGCCCGCTTGGGCAACTGCCGCGCTACCGAGATCCAACTGCAGCTGACGGATCAACTGCTGGCGCTGCAGCGCGAGCTGCTCAACACCGTGCTGCTTGATCCGGGCAACCTCGGCATCGGCCTGCTCGCGCAGCTGCGCGGTGATGCGCTGTGCGTCCGCACGTGCATCTTCACGAATCTGCGCAGCTTCGTTGCGTGCCTGCGAGACAGCTTCTTCGTGCGCCTTCTTCGCTTCGGCCAAACGTGCTGCCGCTGCTTCACTTTCGCTGATCTGCGTACGAACTTCGTCCTGCTGCTTGGCCATCAGCTTGCGAATCGGCGGTCCTGCGTATCGCACGAGAACGAAGACGATGACCGCGAACGCGAAGAGCTGGCCGAAAAAAGTACCCACTGATTACACCCGCCCAGTTTGGTCGGCCAACGACGCCTTGTCGGAACCGTTGGCGTCGACACCGAGAACCCGATTCGCAAGCGTGTCGGACAACGGCCCGACTCCACTCTGCAGATCGGAAGCGACCTTGCGCGCCTGAGCTTGCAGTTCCTCGTCAGCCTGCTTCTGAATGGCGTCGGATTCCTGCCGTGCCTTCGTACGCATCTGGTCGAGGATCTGTTGACCCTCGCCACGTGCTGCATCTCGGATCTTGGCAGCTTCGCCCCGAGCGTCCATCAGTTCGCCGCGGTACTTGGCATCAGCATCCGCGAACGCCCGAGCAGCCCTGTGGTTGTCGTCGGTCGTCTTCGCCACCCGTTCGGCGCGCTCGTCGAGCACAGCGCGGATCGGCGGGACAACGAACTTCCAGATAACTCCGAGCACCACGAGGAAGATGATGAGCTCGACGAAGAACGTGCCGTTGGGGATGAGGAAGTTGTTGGTCTTTTCCTCACCGCCCTCGGCGGCTAGAAGTGTGCTGTCCATAGCCACTTACGTCGTCTGGCCTGGGGTAGCGAACACGAAGAGTGCCATGAACGCGAGGTTGATGAAGTATGCAGCCTCGACCAGACCGACCGTGATGAAGAACGGGGTGAAGAGACGCGACTGTGCTTCCGGCTGACGAGCGATGCCTGCGATCAACTGGCTACCGGCGAGACCGTCACCGATACCGGCACCGATTGCGCCGCCTGCCATGATCATACCGCCACCGATAAGTGCTCCGGCGGTCACCATTTCACTTGCCATGATTTCACTTCCTTTGTTTCTCTGTCCGAGATCGGGTCTGAATTTGTTGGCTTTATTGCGCGAGAAAAATTAGTGCTCGTCTTCCAGTTCCATCGACTGACTGAAGTAGAGAATTGTCAGCAGCGCGAAGATGAAGGCCTGAATCAATCCGACGAACAAATCGAACATCTTCCAGATCGCGTTCGGTCCCCACAGAATGTAAGGAGGGAACATCGCAATCAAACCGATCATGATGCCGCCGGCAAACATGTTGCCGAAAAGTCGGAGTGACAGCGAGATCGGCTTGGCAATCTCTTCGATGATGTTGACCGGAGCGAGGATTGCGACGTGACCCTTCGCCAACTTCTTCAAGTGGGTGAAGATGCCGCGGCGCTTGGCACCGGCTATGTGGTAGAAGATGAACACGAACAGCGCGAGCGCGTAGACGTAGTTGACGTCCGATGCAGGCGGCTTGATCAGTTCGGCGCCGTGCTCCCAGTAGATCGGCCCGATATCGACCGGTCCGAATTGGAACGGAAGTACCGCGAGCCAGTTCGACACCAGAATGAAGACGAAGAGCGTTACGGCGAGCGGAAGTACGAACGGCGCAACTTTCATACCGATTGCGCTCTCGACCTGGCTGCGCATCTGAACCGTTACGCCCTCGAAGAACAACTGCACCCCGTTGGGTACGCCATTCGTGATCTTCGAGCGAAGGTAGAACGCCAGCCCTAGAACGATCGCAGCAGCGATAAGCGTTCCGTAGATCGTGTCGACATTGAAGGTGAGGCCGAAAAGCTGCCTCTCGATGTGATGACCAACTTCAATTTTGGTCTCGGCAAGAACTTGGTCAGTCATGATTGCTGGCGAAGTCCTTTCAGAACGGGCACAGTGGTTGTCAGTACAAGAAGAACCTGTGAGACGGCCAATCCGACGAACACGCCGATGCCGTCGATCCTCGGCTTCACGAGGAAACCTATCACGATCGCGATAGCGGTGATGATGAGCAATCTGGAGGCCGAGGAGAAGGCCATCCGCTGTTTACTCGGGTTGTCGTTGGCCGTCACGCGAGTAACCGCAAGCTGAACCAGCCACATATTGCCGATGCCGAGTGCAAGCCCGAGGCAGATGAGAAGGCCCATCACCAGATGCCCGAGCCAACCGGTCAGCATCAAGGCCACGATGCCGAGACCGATCGCGATAATCGTGGGAAGCCGCATGTTGAGCGGCATCGAGGACAGCAGTCCCGAGTCTTCGCCCGATTCGCTCTGCGGTAATGCGTCGCCGGTGCGATCGCCGAGCGACGTGTCGTCGTCGCTGCGCTCGCCCCGTCGGGGGGTGGAGTCCGGTGGCGCCATCGCCATCTGCCTCTTCCTCAATCTCTCATGAACGTTCTGAACTGCACTATCATTGTTGCGGTCGCGCCTACGATTCCGAGCAGCAACCCGATTGCTGTGAACAACGGCGACGTGTGCATCGCAGCGTCCAAAAGCAGACCGGCAACCAGGCCTAGAACAATGCATCCAACGAGGCCGGTACCAATTCCGATGAGCTGCCTCGGGCTGGGCGGTTCGTTCGCCACGTCCTTCGGCTAGCTTGCGGAAATCTGCGCGCAGACAACACTCACGTGCGGGCTCCTACTCGGTCTAAGCGTCTCACCCGACGCGACCGTGAGGCCGACCCGGACGAACAGCGAAAACCGTACCACAGGCATTTGTTCGTTTTCCTTGCCCACGACACAGTGTAGTAGATGCCGAGACCCACTGTCGAGTCCGGGCAAATCGGACGCTTTCCGCTACCAGTCCTCATGCTTTCGCAGAGACGGCACCGCGGTCACTACCAGCGCAAATACCAGTCCCCCAGCGAAAATCAGGACCACTATCCTGCGATCGATCAACGAGGAGCCGACCGCGCCGAAGGCAAGCACGCCAACCCACAAGTAGATGAGCAGAACGACCCTGCGATGCGAGTGCCCGATCTGCAGTAGCCGATGATGCAGATGCATCTTGTCCGGGCTGAAAGGGCTCACCCCAGCTCGGGTCCGGCGGACGACCGCGAGTAGAAGATCGAGCATCGGGATGAACATCACCGCACCGACGAGCAAGAGCGGCGTGAGCAGACCGAGGATGTCTCGAATGCCGTACGCGGTCCGACCGACCTTGCCCGATGCGCTGGTCGAGATGGTCGCAAGCATCAAACCGATGAGCATCGATCCCGAATCACCCATGAAGATCTTGGCAGGCTGAAAGTTGTGTGGGAGGAAGCCGAGGCAGGCGCCGGCGAGCGCGGCCGCAAGCAGAGCAGGCGGATAGACGCTCACGTCCCCGCCCTGTTCGCGCAACAGACCGACCGAGTAGACGAAGATCGCCAGCGCTGCGATCAATCCCATCCCCGCAGCTAGACCGTCCAGTCCGTCGACGAAGTTCATCGCGTTCACCATCACGACCGTCACCGCGATCGTCACGAGTCCCGCTTGGAGTGGATCGAGAATGATCGTGCCGCCGCCACCAGGAAAATAGATGACCCACCAGCTCACGCCCATCACAACGAGCACTCCGGCGGCGGTCACCTGTCCCACGAATTTGGTCAACGCGTCGAGACCCCAGCGGTCGTCGATCACGCCCACGAGCACTATGACCAGCCCCGATACCAGCGCAGCAGGCATATCGGGGGTGTCGTAATCGAAGCCGCGGGCCAGCGCAGGTAGTTGCTGGGCGAACAACACTGCTGCCAGCACGCCGAGATACATCCCGACCCCGCCCATACGCGGGATGGGTGCGGTGTGGACGTCGCGTTCGCGCGGGATCGCTACTGCTCCGAAGGCGATGGCCAGCATTCGGATTCCGCCGGTCGCGAAGAACGTGACGACAGCGGCGGTGAGCATCACGAGCAACAGCTCGCGAAGTGGTACACCCGCTCCGCTGCTCGATTGCGCCAGCACCACAGCGGTGGAGTCGGCGGCTATCACGTGGCGGACGCTACCCCGCGCGGATAGGCCGGCTTGGCCGCGACCAGTTCCGCAACCTCGGCGCGCACGGCATCGAGTTCGGTTCGTCCCGCCGGTGACGCCGGGTCGGCTTTGACAGCCCTGACGACGAGCCCACCGACACGGTCCATGTCGGACACGTCGAAACCTTGCGTCGTGAGGGCGGCCGAGCCGACTCGAATACCGGATGCAACGCGCGGCGGCGCGGGATCGTACGGAATTGCGTTCTTGTTCAAGGTGATTCGTGCCGCATCGCAACGTACCTCGGCCTCGGCGCCCGACACCCCGAGGGCCTGTATATCGAGGAGAGCGAGATGGGTGTCGGTACCGCCCGACACCGCACGCATGCCGTTGGACTCGAGCGACTTCGACAGTGCCGCAGCGTTCGCGGTGACGCCGGATGCGTACGCCTGGAACTGCGGAGTCGATGCTTCCTTGAACGCGACAGCCTTCGCTGCGACCGCGTGCATCAGCGGTCCGCCCTGACTGAACGGGAAGACTGCCTTGTCGATTGCCTTCGCGTGCTCGGCCCTGCAAATCAGCATTCCGCCTCGTGGGCCGCGGAGCACCTTGTGTGTCGTCGCAGAGACGACATCGGCGTACGGCACCGGGGACGGAATCGCCTTGCCTGCCACCAGACCGATGAAGTGCGCCGCATCGACCCAGAGGATGGCGTCGACCTCGTCGGCGATCTTCCTGAATATCGCGAAGTCGATCAATCGTGGATACGCGGTCGCGCCCGCGACGATGATTCTCGGCCGATGTGCCAGCGCAAGGTCCCTGACCTCGTCGTAGTCGATCGTTTCGGTCCGCTTGTTCACGTGGTAGGGCGTGGGCGCGAACCATTTGCCCGAGAAACTCACACGCGATCCATGGGTGAGGTGGCCGCCGTGCGGCAGGCTCATGGCGAGAATCGGATCGCCCGGTTGCGCGAACGCGGCGTACACGGCGAAGTTCGCGCTCGCGCCCGAGTGCGGCTGCACGTTGACGTGCTCGGCACCGAACAGTGCTTTCGCCCGGGCGATCGCCAACTCTTCCGCTTTGTCGA
This sequence comes from Antrihabitans spumae, assembly GCF_043944905.1. NCBI lineage: Bacteria > Bacillati > Actinomycetota > Actinomycetes > Mycobacteriales > Nocardiaceae > Antrihabitans > Antrihabitans spumae. The sequence continues at coordinate 29,937 of NZ_JBIMSN010000117.1, read as the reverse complement.
CCTCAGCGCAGCCGCCGTAGTACCTGTGCCCCGGATAGCCCTCGGCGTACTTGTTGCTCAACGTCGACCCGAGCGTCGCCAATACCGCGGGGCTGGTGAGGTTTTCACTCGCGATCAGCTGCAGCCCACCGCGCTGCCGTTCGAGCTCACCGAGGACGATGTCGGCGACTTCCGGGTCGGTCTGCTCCAGTTCTCCGAAATCCGGTCCCCAGAATCGATCGTTACCGTCGGTGGTCATCGCATGGCTCCCGCCTCGAGGCTTTCGACCGATACACCGAGCACGTCCGCGATGTCGCTGCTCGCAACGGCTCCCGACCGCAGAATCCGCGGGTGGTCCGACGTGAGATCGACGATCGTCGACGCTACTGCAAGCTCCGAAGTGCCGCCGTCCAGATAGACCGTCACATCTTCACCGAGTTGTTCGCGAGCTTCGGCGGCCGTCTTCGCAGGCTGCGAGCCCGAGACGTTGGCGCTCGACACGGCAAGCGGACCGACCTCACGCAGCAGTTCCAGCGCGACCGGATGCAGCGGCATCCGCAGCATCACGGTCCCCCGCGTATCGCCGAGGTCCCACGCCAGCGACGGCGCTTGTTGCACAACAAGACTGAGGCCGCCGGGCCAGAAGGCACGCACCAGATCGCGTGCCTGTGGTCGCACCGACAACACAAGTCCGTCGATCGTGTTCCACGATCCGACAAGTACCGGCACCGGCATGTCGCGACCGCGGCGCTTGGCGCGCAACAATGCGGCCACCGCGGAACTGTCGAACGCGTCGGCAGCGATCCCGTAGAGGGTATCCGTCGGCATGACGACGAGGCGGCCTGCCTTCAAAGTGCGGGTAGCAGCGTCTATTCCGGCAGCCCGAGCCGCAGAATCCTGGCAGTCGTAGACCGTGCTCACGCGTCCATCCTTGCATTGTCGCGACGAGCGACGACAAATCGAGGTCGACCTGCGAGGTCGGGGTGCTCGACGATGTCTGCGAACGAACCGTCCGCCGCCAGCAACTGTGCGACAGCAGCGCCGTTCGAGTCGTCGTGTTCGATGGCGACCCCACCTCCGACACGCAACCAACGAGCAACGTTCGCGACCATCGGCTCGATCACGTCGAGGCCATCGGGTCCGGCGAACAACGCGATGTGGGGATCGTGCTCGATCACCTCGGGCTCGAGCTGAGCACCGACCGGTACGTAGGGCGGGTTCGCAACGATCAGATCGACTGTGCCGTCGAGTTCGGTGAGCAGGTCGGGGCGCGTGACGTCATCGTTGTGCAGGGTGATCTCGGTGTCGCCGTCGTCGGCCCGAAGCGTTGCGTTGCGTTGCGCCCAGGTCAGTGCCCGTGGATCCAGTTCGATCGCGTGCACGACGGCATCGGGTCTGGCATGGGCCAAGGCCAACGCCAAAGCGCCCGATCCTGTGCAGAGGTCGAGCACCACGGGTGGGTGCCGGTGACAGGACTCCAGAAATGCCAGGGCCCAGGCAAGCAGCAACTCGGTTTCGGGGCGCGGCACGAAAACTCCCGGACCGACTTCGAGATCGATCTCCCCCATCGGCGAAGTACCGGTGATGTACTGCAGCGGAATACGTTTGGCTCGCTGATCGACCATCTTGCGATACGCCTGGAGCACCGCGGACTCGACGAGCGGTACCAGACACAGCCGGGTTCGCTCCACACCCATCAGATGAGCCGCGAGCACCTCGGCATCGTTTCGTGCGCTGTGCACGCCCGCCGCCGCAAGTTGTTCGGTGGCCTCACGAATCGCTGTACGAACTGGCTGTCGGCTCACACTTACAGCCTGCCACGCGAAGGACGGGCGTCGACGCAGGATCCCCTGCTACTCGACGGCGAGCCGCGCTTCGCGGTCCGCTTTACCCAACGCATCGAGCAACGCGTCGAGCTCACCATCGAGCACTGCGTCGAGGTTGTGCGACTTGAAGCCGATCCGATGGTCGGTGATGCGGTTCTCGGGAAAATTGTAGGTCCGGATGCGCTCCGAGCGATCGACCGTACGAACCTGACTCGCCCGTCCCGCCGATGCCTCGGCGTTGGCAGCCTCTTCCGCAACGACCTGCAGGCGTGCCGCGAGAACCTGCATCGCGCGCGCCTTGTTCTGCAGCTGCGACCGTTCGTTCTGGCACGTCACGACGATTCCGGTCGGCAGATGTGTGATGCGGACAGCGGAGTCCGTCGTGTTGACGCCCTGGCCGCCCTTGCCGGAGGACCGATAGACGTCGATCCGCAGATCGGTTTCGTCGATCTGCACGTCCTCGACTTCTTCCGGCTCCGGATAGATCAGAATCCCCGCCGCCGACGTATGGACCCGGCCCTGCGACTCGGTCACCGGCACCCGCTGGACCCGATGCACGCCGCCCTCGAACTTCAGCCGAGACCAGACCCCGTCACGCTCCGCGGACTTCGCTTTGATGGACAACGTCGCGTCCTTGTAGCCACCGAGATCGGAGATGTTCGCGTCGAGCACCTCGACCCGCCAACCCCGACGCTCGGCATAGCGAAGGTACATCCGCGCCAGGTCTGCGGCGAACAGCGCTGACTCCTCGCCACCTTCACCCGACTTGACCTCGAGGACGACGTCGTCGCTGTCGTGCGGATCTCGCGGTGCAAGAAGATCGGTGAGCGCATGGTCCAGCTCGAGGACCTGCGCTTCCAGATCGGGGATTTCGGCCGCGAAACTGGAATCGTCGGCCGCGAGTTCCTTGGCCGCTTCGAGGTCGTCACGAGCGGACTGCAGCTTGGTGTAGGTCGCCATGACAGGTGCGAGTTCGGCGAAACGTTTGCCGACACGGCGGGCCGCTCCCGGGTCGTTGTGCAGCGCAGGATCGGAAAGCTGCAGCTCCAAGCTGGTGTGCTCGGCGAGAATGTCGTCGACCGCGGATGCAGTGTTCTTGTCAGCCATGCCCTTGCTCATCTCTCCGCTGCTCGCCTGCGATAGGTCTTGATAGAAAACAAGCCGACGCCCGGCCTGCAGCGATCACAGGACGGGCGTCGGCGAAGAAGCTAGGAGCTGGCGTCGGCTTTCTTGCCTGCGCGCTTGCCGTAGCGAGCCTCGAAGCGGGCGACGCGGCCGCCGGTGTCGAGGATCTTCTGCTTGCCGGTGTAGAACGGGTGGCACTGCGAGCAAACCTCGACATTGATGTGACCCGATGCCTTGGTGCTGTGCGTCTCGAACGTGTTTCCGCAACCGCAGACGACTGTCGTCGCTACGTAGTTGGGGTGAATTCCTGCCTTCATGGTGTCCTCTCACAGTGGTCGCCGGGTCGCCTTCGCCAATCGAAGACGTGAACCGGAACCGGACTCGACCGCTCAGTATGCCAGAGCTGATGGCGGCTTTACGAATCGTTCAACCCAGCGGGCCCGACGATTGTTCCTTCGCTACTGACTGTTGGCAAGAAGTGCGTACTGAGCTGCGGCTTTGAACCGGACATCGTCCTCGTCGCTGCTGGTGACGCTTGCCGCGTACTGCCGATAGATCACGCTGCAGCGGTAGTACAGATCGCCCGCATCGGTCTGTAGCTCCTGGCACGTCGCGTCCGGCACGCCCTCCGGTCCGTCGATCGTGTTCGTGATGTTCGGCGAATCTCCGTAGTTCGCCGCGACGAGTTGCTCCGCCGCGGCCTTGTCGCGCACCCGGTACAGGAAGGTGCCGATCTCGACGGCTCCCCAGAATTCCAGACCCGTTTCGTCGAAGAGCTTGCCGACTACTTCCTTGTTTCCCGCCGAATGCGTCGCCCCGAGCCTGCCGTACGCGATGCCGGATTCGATGCTGATGTTGCCGGACTCGACAATCGTGCTCGGATCGTCCGATTCGACGACGGGATACGGCCACACGCCGACCTGGTACGGCAGGATTCGCCGGACCATACCCTCGGCATCGAGCGGCAACGTGGCTACCTTGTCCGCCGGCGTCGCCTCGAAGCCGTCGAGGAGTGGCATCTGCGCATCGAACGTCTTCGTGACGAGGTCGGTCAGCGCGTCGATGTCCGGCGAGGTGTGTTCGGCATAGACGTTCACAACCCAGAATCCGTGCGCGATCGTCGATCCGAGCGTTGGCACGCCCGGGCGCCAATGACTCTGCGCGGCATCGTAATCCGGAATATCTACCGCGCGGTTGTCCGGGCTGAGCGCAAAGTCGACAGAGTCGATCTCCCGCGCCGCGCGTTCGGCTGAATCCTCGTCGGGGAAGCGGAGCACATTGATCGTCACCGCGCGTGCATCGCCGACCTTCGGCTTACCCTCGGCAGGAAATTCTTGGTCTCGTCCGCCGACCGCGTAGCCGGCGATCATTCCGTACTTCTCGAGCACCGGCTGCGTCGCGTCAGCGAGGGTGCCTGTCGCCGACTTTGCATCCGGCCGCGGTTCTGCCCCTGACCAGTACTTCAAGTCGGGATCGATCTTGTACGGATTCGCAACGGCGTCCGCGATTCTCACCGCTTCGATCAGCCTGCCGAACGACTCCCTGTCGTTGCGCGGTACGTCGAGCGGTTCGGTGCTGTAGTCCCCGACCTCCAGAGTGCGCACATCGACTTCGCCTGCCTTGGCAGCACCCTCTGTCGGCGAGGAGCAGCCTGCAATCTGAGCGCCGCCGACCAACACCACGAGTGCAAGCGCACCGACCCGACCGGACAACTTCACATCGAATATCACCGACGCCCCTTGGCTGCAGAGTTGTTCCGAAATGTACCGCACTCCCCCGACACTCAGCCGAAAGAATATGCCCCGCAGATCGAATCGAGTAGTCGACTACTCGTGCAGGCGCCTGCACACACTCATAGATTCGGCAGGGATCGACGACCGTGCAAGCCGATCGAAGGACCACCGGATATGAATCTCCGCTGTGCGGCCGCAGTCTTCGTATTTCTCTTCGTAGCCATCGGTCTCGGCGTCACGGCATTGCCGCAGACCACACCCGATCGGGCATACAGCTACGAGACAACGACAAACACGCGGGCACCCTACGAAGCGGTGCCCGCGGACGAACCTTCTCTTGCTCTTGCAACTGCGCTCTTGATCGCGGGCGCAGCCACGATCGGTCGAGCGTTCTTCGGTCCGACTACTCGTCTGCCAGACCTGGAGCTGTCTTCGAGACCGTCATAAGGAACTCGAGGTTGTTGCGCGACTTCTTCAGACGATCGATCAGCAGATCGATTGCCTGATGGCTGTCCAATCCGGAGAGCACCCGCCGCAACTTGTGCAGAACGGCGGCCTCGTCCGGATTGAGCAGCAACTCGTCCTTACGCGTACCGGACGGATTGACGTCCACCGCGGGGAATACCCGACGCTCTGCGATCTTTCGATCGAGCTTGAGCTCAGCATTGCCTGTACCCTTGAACTCCTCGAAGATCACGGTGTCGCCGGTCGAGCCGGTCTCGACCATCGCCGTTGCGATGATGGTCAACGAACCACCGTTTTCGATGTTGCGAGCGGCACCGAGGAAACGCTTCGGCGGGTAGAGCGCAGTCGAATCGACACCACCGGAGAGGATGCGACCCGAAGCCGGCGACGAGTTGTTGTACGCACGGCCGAGGCGCGTGATCGAGTCGAGCAGAACGACGACGTCCTTGCCCATCTCCACCAACCGCTTTGCCCGCTCGATCGCCAACTCGGCGACCGACGTGTGATCGCCCGGCGGACGGTCGAAGGTCGAGGCGATGACCTCACCCTTCACCGAGCGCTGCATGTCGGTGACCTCTTCCGGACGCTCGTCGACGAGCACAACCATGAGGTAGACCTCAGGGTTGTTGACGGCGATCGCGTTGGCGATGTCCTGCATGATCGTCGTCTTACCTGCCTTGGGCGGGCTGACGATCAGGGCACGCTGGCCCTTACCGATCGGCATGATCAGATCGATCACGCGGGTCGTGAGCTTGTTCTGCGTCGTTTCCAGGCGCAGCCGCTGATTGGGATACAGCGGCGTCAGCTTCTGGAATTCGGGACGGCGACGTGCTGCGTCGATGTCGCCACCGTTGATGGTGTCCAGTCGAACCAGCGGGTCGAACTTCTGGCGCTGATTGCTCTGCTCACCCTCACGCGGCGCACGAACGGCACCGGTGATGGCGTCGCCGCGACGAAGCCCGCTCTTGCGAACGAGGTTCATCGACACGTACACGTCGTTGGGTCCCGCGAGGTAACCGGACGTCCGCACGAATGCGTAGTTGTCCAGCACATCGAGGATTCCGGCTACGGGCTGAAGAACGTCGTCTTCGCGAATTTCGGGCTCGCGAGCATCGGGCGCCCCGCCACCTTCACCACGTTCGCGTCCACGGCGACGCTCCCGGAAGCGGCGTCCGCGACGACCGCGGCCGCCCTCTTCGTCATCGTCCCGATTGTCGTTGCGATTGTCGCCACGCGGACCGTTGTTGCCCTGATTGCTGTTGGCTTGATTGTTGTTGTTCTGGTTGCGATTTCGGTCGCCCTGGTTGCCCTGGTTACGGTCGCCGCCCTGGTTGTTACGCTCGCCCTGGTTACGGTCGCCTTGGTTACGTTCGCCGCCCTGGTTGTTGCGCTCGCCCTGGTTACGGTCACCCTGGTTGCGCTCCCGGCGGTTGCCACCCTGGTTCGCTTGCCCGTCCTGGCCGCTGCGATCGTTGTTCTGCTCGTTGCGACGCGGCTGATCCTCGGACTGGGTCGCGGGTTGCTGCGACTCGCCCTGTTCGGCTGCGGGCGATCCTGCCTGCCGCGATGCGCCGCGACGCTGGCGGTTTCGCCCGCCCTGTGCGCGCTCGGAATCGTCGTCGGTCCGCGACTCGGAAGCGTCGGACTTCGCTTCGGCTGCTGCCGGTGCGGAGTCGGTGGCTACCGACTCGGTGGCCTGCGCGGAATCCGTCTTGGGTGCCTGTGCGGGCGCCTCGACAACGGGAGCAACTGCCTCGACCTTGGCGGGTGCCTCGGTGGTTTCGACCTTCTTCGGCCGTTCGGCGACGGGTTCGGCTTCGGCCTTCTTGGCGCCAGAGCCCGACTGACGATCCTTGATCGCACCGATCAGGTCGCCTTTTCGCATTCCGGAGGTTCCACGGATACCGAGTTCTGCGGCGAGTGCCCGCAATTGAGGTAGCAACATCCCCGCCAATCCGCCGCCACGCGGCGCTTCGGTCGCTGGCGCGGCCGGTGTGGGTTGTGAAGTATCGCTCGCCTGGCTGACCGAAGAATCGGTCTTGGAATCGTCAACAGGCGTAGTGAACAGGTCCGTATCGGTCACGGAGGTCCTTTCCTTCCCTCGCTCGCGCTGTGGGCGATTCGAGGGTTCGTCCCGCAGCCCAGCTCATGTACTGGACTCGGATGTGCGCCGCACGTGCATTTGCTTTATCGGCCGGTTGCCATCCACCACCGCAAGGGGGTCGAAGGATCATTCCAGTGCGCACCGGTGACTCGAATGCCGAAACCGAACTTCTGGAGTGATTGCCCTGGTGAAGCACCGGCGTCTGAAGCGCACGATGTACGGACAACGACAAGGATAGCCCCCATGCCCAGGCACGGCAACAGGCGCCCCCTTGCGGCGAGTCGGCATCGTCATGCCTGACGTCGATGCTCGCCTGCCCCGGCGCCGACTCGGATCAAGTGACCGAAACGCCGTCCGCCAAGGGCAGGTCGAGTACGTCGATACCGTCTTGCTTCGCGAGCTCACGAAGTTCGTCGGGCAGGGGGCCTGTCATCAGAGCGAGCACAGTCGGTCCAGCTCCAGATACGGTTGCGGCGATTCCAGCGTCTCGTAGCCGCCGAATCCACAGGGTTGTCAGCGGCAGCGCGGGTGCTCGCTGATTCTGGTGCAACATGTCCGCGGTCGCCGGCAGCAGCAGATCCGGACGCTGGGTCAGCGCGACGACAGCGAGCGCGGCGCGGCTGACGTTGAAGGCGGCATCGCGGTGCGGCACCATCTCGGGTAGCAAGCCACGGGTGTGCGCGGTCGAACTGCGTTCTTGCGGAACGAACACCACCGCACGGATATCGGGATGCACCTCCAACCGAACGGCGCGATACTCGCGCTCCCCCGTGTGCGGACAGTCGGAATCGGTCCAGGACACCACGACTCCGCCGAGCACACTCGCCGCCGCGTTGTCCGGATGCCCTTCGAACTCCGAGGCGAGCTGAACGAGTTGCTCCCGCGACAGAGCGAGCGTGGGGTCGAGCTTGCTAGCAAGACCGTTGGCGGCCGCGAGGCCTCCAACGACGGCCGACGCCGACGAACCGAGACCACGAGAGTGCGGAATCACGTTGCGGCACACGACATCCAGTCCGTCCGCCCAGACGCCCGCCGATTCCAGCCCCCGCTCGACCGCCCGTACGACGAGGTGCGACGGACCCCACGGAACGTCTTCGGCGCCTTCACCCTCGACACGAATCGTGAGTCCGGATGCCGTGGTCGTCACTTCGATCTCGTCGCACAGGTCGAGAGCAAGGCCGAGCGAGTCGAAGCCTGGACCGAGATTGGCACTGGACGCGGGAACGCGAGCAGTTACCGTCAGTCCGATCGGAAGGGTCTGGGTCATCAGCGCGGGTCCGGTCGTCGTCACTACGCGAGCTCGAGCGCTGCTGCCACCGCCACCGGATCCACCGGAATCGGTTGTACCGCAGGCATTCCCAGCAACGCGGTGTCAGGATCCTTCAGTCCGTTGCCCGTGACCGTGCACACGACGGTCAGCCCGGCGTCGAGCCAGCCTTCCTTGCGCGCTGCGAGCAATCCAGCGACACTCGCCGCGGACGCCGGCTCGACGAACACACCTTCGGTCGCGGCGATGAGGCGATATGCCTCCAAGATTTCGTCGTCGGTCGCAGCGCGGAATGCACCGTCGGACTCTTCCTTTGCGCTCACCGCGCCGTTCCACGAAGCAGGAGAACCGATTCGGATTGCGGTGGCGATCGTCTCGGGGTTCTTCACAGGTGCACCGTTGACCAGCGGGGCCGAACCGGCTGCCTGCACACCGAGCATCCGTGGCCGAACCGATGTGATGCCATCGGCGAAGTACTCGCTGTAGCCACGCCAGTACGCCGTGATGTTTCCGGCGTTGCCGACCGGAAGTGCATGCACGTCAGGCGCTTTGCCGAGTGCATCGCAGATTTCGAACGCCGCCGTTTTCTGCCCTTCGATGCGGGCGGGATTGACGGAGTTGACCAGTCCGATCTCGGGGAACTCGGCGGTGGTCTTCCGTGCCAACTCGAGGCAATCGTCGAAGTTGCCCTCCACCTGGATTATTCGGGCGCCGTGCATCACTGCCTGAGCGAGTTTGCCCATCGCGATCTTGCCCTGCGGGATCAGCACCGCACAGGTCATGCCGGCTTTTGCCGCGTAAGCGGCGGCGGATGCCGACGTGTTTCCCGTCGATGCGCAGAGGACGGCGCGCTGGCCGCGAGCGCGCGCATCGGTGATCGCCATCGTCATGCCGCGGTCCTTGAACGAACCTGTCGGATTGAGCCCCTCGACCTTCAAATGCACGTCGCACCCGGTCAATTCGGAGAGATGCTCCGCGGGCAGCAGCGGAGTTCCGCCCTCACGAAGAGTGACAGGACGCCAGTCGGGACCGATTGCCAACCGATCGCGGTAAGCCTCGATCAAACCGGGCCATGGTGTGTGAACAGCGCTCGATCGGCTCATTCTTCGGTGCCTTCCAGTCTCAGGACGCTCTTCACGATTACCTCGAACTCCAACTCCGCAAGTGCTGCAACAGTTTCCGCCAAGGCCGACTCGGCTGCGATATGGGTGACCACAACGAGGCGCGCGCCCTCCCCCGCACCTTCCTGCCGAACCGTGGAGATACTGACCCCGCGCTTGGAGAACTCCGCTGCCACACCGGAAAGCACTCCGGGACGGTCAGCGACCTCCATGTTGACGTGGTACCGAGTCGGCGTATCGCCCATCGGCGCGATCGGCAATTTCGCGTACGTCGATTCGCCTGGACCGCGGCCACCGTAGAACTTGTTGCGCGCCGCCATCACCAAGTCGCCCATCACCGCTGATGCCGTCGGGGCGCCACCGGCGCCCTGGCCGTAGAACATCAGCCTGCCAGCCGCCTCTGCCTCGACGACAACGGCATTGAACGCACCGTCGACTCGAGCAAGCGGATGGGAAAGGGGAAGCAAGGCCGGATAGACGCGAACCGAGATCCGCTCCTTGCCGTCCTCGTCACTGACGCGCTCGCACAGGGCCAGCAGTTTCACCGTGCAGTCGAGGGCCTTTGCCGTCGCAAGGTCTTCGGCTGTGACATTCGAGATGCCCTCGCGGTAGACGTCGGCTGCCGTCACCCGGGTGTGGAACGCCAGGGACGCAAGGATCGCTGCCTTCGCGGCGGCGTCGTAACCCTCGACGTCGGCAGTCGGATCCGCTTCGGCGTACCCGAGACGGCTCGCCTCGGCGAGGGATTCCTCGTAGCCCGCACCCGTCGCCGCCATGGCCGACAGGATGAAGTTCGTTGTGCCGTTGACAATTCCGACGACCCGATTGACCTTGTCGCCCGCGAGCGACTGCATCAGCGGCCGCACAACAGGAATCGCGCCTGCGACCGCTGCCTCGAAGTACAGGTCGGCGCGGGTCCGCTCGGCGGCTTCGGCGATCTCACCGGTGTAGTCGGCCAGCAACGCCTTGTTGGCCGTGACGACCGACTTGCCCGAATTGAGCGCAGCAAGAATCAACGACCGCGGCTTCTCGATGCCGCCGATGACCTCGACCACGATGTCGACGTCGTCGCGAGCGACAAGTGCGTCGGCATCGGTCGTCAACAATTCCTCGGGAACGCCACGGTCGATCTCGATGCGGCGCACTGCAATTCCGCGGATCACAACAGGTGCACCGACGCGGGCCTTCAGGTCGTCGGCACGGTCACGCAGGATGCGGACGACCTCGGTCCCGACATTTCCCATGCCGAGGACCGCGACACCGATCGGCTGGTCGCCGGTGCGAGACGAATACGACGTGCTGGTCACTCGTTTACCTCCAGGCTGAGCAGGTCTTCTACGTTCTCCCTGCGAAGAATCAATCGCGATTGTCCGTCACGCACCGCCACGACCGCGGGGCGCGGCAGGAGGTTGTAGCGACTCGACATCGAATAGCAGTAGGCACCGGTCGCTGCGACAGCGAGCAGGTCGCCGGGTCCGACGTCGGCAGGCATCCAGGTATCGCGGATGACCACATCGCCACTCTCGCAATGCTTTCCGACGACACGTGCAACCACCGGATCGGCGTCGCTGTCTCGCGACACCAGACGGCAATCGTATTCGGCTTGATAGAGCGAGGTCCGAATGTTGTCGCTCATACCGCCGTCGATGCTCACGTAGCGACGCTTCGTACTCGCGCCGAGTGCAACGTCCTTGATGGTGCCGACCTCATAGAGAGTCACGGTGCCCGGACCGGCGATCGCACGTCCCGGTTCGACAGCGAGTGTCGGACGGGGCAGGCCGACGCGTGCCGACTCCGATTCGACGATTTTCAGCAGCGTCGCCGCGAGATCCTGCAGTGGTGGCGGATCGTCGCTCGGGATATAGGAAATACCTAGACCGCCACCGAGATCCACGGTCGCGATCTGCGCGGTCTTCTCGACGCCGAACTCGGCGACGGTGTCACGAAGAAGGCTGATAACCCGGTTCGCGGCGACCTCGAAACCGCTCACGTCGAAGATCTGCGAACCGATGTGGCTGTGCAGCCCGACCAGACGGAGGTTGTCGGCAGCAAAGACACGCCGCACAGCCTCGATGGCGTCTCCCCCGGCCAACGAGAACCCGAACTTCTGGTCTTCGTGTGCGGTGGAAATGAATTCGTGTGTGTGCGCTTCGACTCCGACCGTCACACGAACGAGAACATCCTGCACGACACCGGCACTGCCCGCGATGGCGTCGAGCCGCTCGATCTCGATCAGGGAGTCGAGCACGATGTGCCCAACCCCGGCGCTGACCCCGGCTTCGAGCTCGGCGATGGACTTGTTGTTGCCGTGCATGGCAATTCGCTCGGCGGGGAAGCCGCCGTGCAATGCCACGGCGAGTTCGCCACCGGAGCAGACGTCGAGCGAGAGCCCTTCGTCGGCAACCCAGCGCGCGATCTCGCTGCACAGGAATGCCTTGGACGCGTAGTGGATTCGCGCATGCGGACCGAACGCGGCGAGCATGTCGCGGCAGCGGGAGCGAAAGTCGTCCTCGTCGATGACGAAAAGCGGTGTGCCGTAGGACTCCGCGAGCTCCGTGACCGCGACACCAGCGAGGGTCACGACGCCGTCCGCACCCCGGGTGGCGCCACGCGGATACACGTGCTCGGGTAGTGCCGTCATCTCGGCGGGAGTCTTCGGACGCTCGGAAAGACCTGGAGCGTAAGCGAGTTCGGCGTGCCGCGGTCCGGCCGGATGCGCGCTCACATCTGCTCCGGAGCGCTGACGCCGAGCAAGGTCAATCCGTTGGCCAACACCTGACGGGTTGCGTCACACAGCGCGAGTCGGGCGGTATGCAATTCGTTCGGCTCCTCGTGTCCGATAGGCAAGATGCGACAAGCCGCATAGAACCTGTGATACGTCCCTGCAAGTTCTTCCAGGTACCGCGCAATACGATGTGGCTCACGCAGATTCGCCGCGCTCGCGACAACCCGCGGGTACTCGCCGATCGTCTTGATCAGCTCGCCCTCGTGGTCGGAATCGAGAAGCGCGAAGTTCGGGTCGCCCGTCCCGATTCCGAGATCCGCAGCATTGCGTGCAACCGACCGCAACCGCGCATGCGCGTATTGCACGTACAGCACCGGGTTCTCGTCGTTCTGCTTGGTCCAGAGCGCAAGGTCGATGTCGATGCTCGTGTTCACCGAGGACCGCACCAGTGCATACCGTGCCGCGTCGACGCCGATCGCCTCGACGAGATCGTCGAGGGTGATGACGGTGCCTGCGCGCTTGCTCATCTTCACCGTGACACCGTCACGGACGAGGTTCACCATCTGGCCGATGAGCACCTCGACGTTTGCCGGATCGTCTCCGGTCGCCGATGCGATCGCCTTGAGGCGTCCGATGTAGCCGTGGTGATCGGCACCGAGCATGTAGATGCACAGATCGGCACCGCGGGCGCGCTTGTCGAGGAAGTAGGCGATGTCACCGGCAACGTAGGCCGAGGTCCCGTCGCTCTTGATGACAACGCGGTCCTTGTCGTCGCCGAAGTCGGTGGTCCGCAACCACCACGCGCCCTCGGCCTCGTACAGCGTGCCCTTCGTCTTCAGCTCCTCCACCGCACGCTCGACGGCGCCGGACTCGAACATCGAGCTTTCGTTGGTGTAGACGTCGAAGTCGGTGCCGAATTCGTGGAGCGTCTTCCTGATGTGGGCGAACATCAGGTCGACGCCGGTCGCGCGAAAGATCTCGTGCTGTTCGGCGGGCGGTGCATCGAGCGCTCCGGGATGCTGCGCGACCACAGCTGCCGCGATTTCGGAGATGTAGCTGCCCGCGTAACCCTTGTCGGGTGTCGGCTCGTTTTTCGCTGCGGCAATGAGCGATTCGGCGAACCGATCGATCTGCCCGCCGTGATCGTTGAAGTAGTACTCCCTGGTCACCGCAGCGCCCTGCGACCCCAGAATCCGGCCGAGAGCGTCACCGACGGCCGCCCAACGGGTTCCACCGAGGTGAATCGGCCCGGTCGGGTTGGCCGAGACGAACTCGAGGTTGATCGTCTTGCCCGTGAGCGTGGTCGCACTTCCGAACTCGGCTCCCGCTGCCAGGACGGAGGTCAGAATCGCGCCCTGCGCAGAGGCGTCGAGTCGGATGTTGAGGAAACCGGGTCCGGCTACGTCCGCGGTCGCGATGCCGTCGGTCGCCGTGAGTGCTTCAGCCAGCCAACCTGCAAGTTCGCGCGGATTCACACCCGCGGGCTTGCCGATTCGCATGGCAATGTTCGAGGCGTAATCGCCGTGTTCCGGGTTGCGTGGACGCTCGACGGTCAGCTCTGCTGGCAGTACCGATGTGTCGATTCCACGCTCGGCAAGCACCTTCGCGGCGGTACCGCGGAGGAGTTCGGCAAGGTCAGCTGGAGTCACAGGTGTCTATCCTATGGTCTGCGGGGTAGTGCTCTTAATCCGGACCGATCGAATACGGCCGTCCGGGCCTGGGCATTTTTCCGTAGAGTGAGGGCGCTCCAGGGAGCGCAGCGATCGATACATGTCCACACGGCGAAAGAGCAGTCCACGGATGGCAAGCGGTTCGGAGAGTCCCGGCAACAAGACCGGGGCGAAATCAGCCAAGGCGATCAAGGCCGCCACCAAGAGGAAGAAGGTCGCGGGAGCCAAAGGTAAAGGACTCCCCAAGTCCCGCGAGATCCCTTGGATGCTGATCGGCGCTGTCACCGTGATCGTTGCATTGGTCGGACTTCTCGCGTGGAACCTGATTCCCAAATATCAGGAAAGGGCGGACGCCGACAAGTACGCACCGAGCGAGACCAACAAAGACCCGTCGACGGGCATCGACGGCGTGAAGGTCGAGCCCTACAAAGCCGGCTTGCACATCACCGCCCCTCAGCGTGTTGCGTACAACCAGACCCCACCGTTCGGCGGTCCGCACGACAATGCCTGGGCGACCTGCACCGGCGTCGTGTACCCGACTGCGATTCGCACCGAGAATGCTGTGCACTCACTCGAGCACGGCACCGTGTGGATCACCTACAACCCGGACGAGGTGAGCGGCGACGCCCTCGACGAACTCGCGAGTCGGGTCGACAACAAGCCGTACATGATGATGTCGCCCTATCCCGGTCAGGACAGCCCGATTTCGTTGCAGGCGTGGGGACATCAGCTCAAGCTGGACAACGCCGACGATCGCCGAATCCCGCAGTTCATCGCGGCTCTGCGCGCGAACAGCTACAACGCGCCGGAGCCCAACGGCAGTTGCGCGACGATTCCCGACGCATTCGATCCCGACAACCCGCCGCCGTTCGATCCGTCACCGCCCGGACCCGATGCTGTGCCGTTCGACGGCGCCGGTCTGACTCCGGACGCAACGGAAACAGGTGGTCAGCCGGGACTGCCACAACTGCCGCCGGGCATGGAGCTACCCCCTGAACTGCAGAATCAGTTGCCGCCCGATATCCAGAATCAGTTGCCGCCCGCACCCGCTCCCGCCCCCGCGCCCTGATGGCGGACGGGGACGAAAGCTCGACCAAGCCCCAGGAGATCGTGCTGGCCGAGGAGTCGACCGGACGCTCGCGACCGAGTCAGCGCACTGTCACCCTTGCGCTGACTCTGGTCGCGGCAATACTGCTCGGCATCGCGATCGGCTTTCTCGGCCGCTTGTGGTTCCAGGACGACGCGACGACACCGGGAGCCGATTCCGTCGACGTCGGCTTCTCTCAGGACATGACGGTGCACCACAACCAGGCCATCGAAATGTCGACGGTCGCGCTGACGAAGTCGACGAACACCGAGGTCCGCAATCTGGCGTACGACATCCTCACCACGCAGCAGAACCAGGTCGGCTACATGCAGGGCTGGCTCGCGCTGTGGGGCCAGGCACCGTTCGCCGACGACGGCTACATGAAGTGGATGGACGACAGTTCGTCCGGGCACGAGCACGGCGGCATGAGCATGGACTCGCACGACATGTCCGAAGGCATGATGGCGATGCCAGGCATGGCGACGTCGGCAGATCTCACCAACCTCCGCAAAGCCGAGGGTCCGGAGTTGGATGTGCTGTTCCTTCAGCTCATGCTGCGCCACCACCAGGGCGGCAAGGAGATGGGCGAATACGGCGCCGAGCATGCCGAATCGGGGGTCGTCAGAAACTTCGCGAACTCGATGGTGAAGACACAGGACTCCGAATCGGCGCTTATGACGGACATGCTCGCGCAGCGAAATGCCCAGCCGCTGCCGATGAACTGAGGCGGCTCCGCCGCTCGTGAGTCCTTTCGGAGGGTCCGCCCTCCGAAAGGACTCACGACCCCGAGGGCCTTTTGGTCTCGGAACGCCGCGTGCGTTAGGGTTACACCGCCCAACGGCTCACCGAATCCCGGTGCGCCCCCGTAGCTCAGGGGATAGAGCGTCTGCCTCCGGAGCAGAAGGCCGCAGGTTCGAATCCTGCCGGGGGCACTTCGATTTCCAGCCGTTCGTACGGCTTCTCCTCATCCCGCATTCAAGGCAAAGCAAAACCGCACCCCCACCTTTGGCATCGATCCCGATACGAGGTGGGGGTGCGGTCGGTTGCGGCTTGTTCGGTCAGACTGCGCAGGGTGCGCCGGCGAATGCCAGCAACGTGCATGCGGTTGCGTCCGACAGCTTCCAGGCGCCGTCGACACGCTCCCACGTCATCGGCAGCGGCGGCGAAGGCTGGCCCGGCGCGCTCGGCGATTCGATGGTGACGTTGGCCGTCGCGGTGTCGCCGGTTGCAGCGACATCGGTGACGTTGAAGATGAGCTTGCCGTAGCCGCCGAGTGCGGCATTCATCTGATCGAGGTTCGCGGTGCGTGCCTCGCCGTTGACGATCACAGCGACCTTCTCCGGGGTGGACTTCGTTGCGTCTGCGATGAAGTCCAGGTTCGCCTTCAGTTCGTCGGCGGTCGGCGCGGCCGAGGAAGCTGCCGTGGTGCTGGCAGCCGCACTCGAGCTAGCGCTCGCGGTGGTCGTCGCGGATGCCGAACTGTCGGAATCGTCGGAGCCGCAGGCGGCCAATCCGATTGCGAGAAATGCGGTACAGGAAGCGATCACAGCTTTACGGAGAATCACTGTCTACCTTTCGGATGAGCAGCCGACGCCGGTAGCGCCGACAGGTTAGGCAAGCCTAACAGCAGCTCGATTCGACCTCCGCAGCTACCCGTCTACAGCTTGGGAACCAACGCGACGACCGGGATCGTCCTTGCTGTCCGTGTCTCGTATTCGGCAAAGCCCGGATACAGCGCCGCTTGGCGACCGTAGACCGCGTCGCGTTCGGAACCGGTCACCTCGTGCGCGACAACATCGATGGTGTCGTCGCCGACTTCGATCGTCGCCTCCGGATTCGCGACCAGGTTGTGGTACCACGCCGGATTCGTCGGCGCACCAGCCTTACTCGCGAATACGTAGTACTTCTCCCCGTCGGCGAGATACATCACCGGGCTGATTCGAGGCGACCCCGACTTTGCCCCGACGGAATGCAGCAGCAGCAGCGGCGCACCTTCGAAGGGTCCGCCGACCCGGCCGTGATTCTCGCGAAACTCTTCGATGATGCGGGAATTGAAGTCGGACATCAGGACTCCTTCGTCGTCGACCTTGCAATCCTGTCACTCGTACACATTTTTGGTGCGCCGACCGGGCCGTGGCTGTGAAAGCTACTCGGCGTTTGCCGCAGCGAAAGCCCACTCGGCTCCCTGTGGATAGATATCGCACCCTGTGGATGAACGGTTTTGCCTTTCCGCTCCTGCCCGGCAGGCTCGATCGATGGGGGACTTCGACGAACCGTTCCCGGGGACGTGGGCAATCGCGGCGGGAACGATCACGAGTTGGCAACTGCGCAAAGACTTCACAAGAGTGTTTCCGGACGTGTACGTCCGCAAGGGAACTGTGGTCACCGCGCGAATACGCACGCTGGCCGCAGTCCACTGGGCGAAAGGTGACGCCATCGCGGTCGGCATGTCGGCGGCAATTCTGCATGGAACCAGGTGGATCGACGCCGATACGCCCGCCGAACTCGCAATTGCACGCCACAGGAGAACGCCACCGGGAATCAACGTGCATCGAAACGAACTCGAGTCGAGCGAAATCTGCTCTCGCGCAGACGTACTCGCAACCACCCCGGCTCGGACCGCCTTCGATCTCGGTCGCCGTCTGCCTCTCCACAAAGCTGTCGCAACAATCGATGCACTATGCAACGCAACGGGCGTGACCACCGACGACGTCGCAACTGTCGCTGCTCGCCATCGAGGGTCACGAGGACTCGTCGCGCTCCGCAAAGTTCTCGACTACGTCGACGGCGGAGCCGAGTCGCCGCAGGAAAGCGTCGCACGGATGCTACTCATCGACGATGGGTTGCCGCGGCCACAAACGCAGATTCGTATACGAGACGCTTCCGGTCGAGTCATCGCGCGCACCGATCTCGGCTGGGAAGAATGGCAGGTCGCCGTCGAGTACGACGGCGCCCAGCATTGGACCGACCCGGAACAGCACGAGTGGGACATCGAGCGCCGAGTCCTGTTGGAAGCGCTGGGGTGGCGGGTCGTTCATATCAGCGCCACACTGCTCCGCGAACGCCCACATGTCGTGATCGATCGGGTACGTGCCGAACTTGCGGCCGCTGGCGCTCGAATCTGACCCGCCGAGTGGGCCATGGCTGCGAAAGCTACTCGACGTTTGCCGCAGCGAAAGCCCGCTCGACAACTACAGCTTGCAGGGCTTCCCGAAGAGTCCGGATACCGCACAGGAGAAGCCCGACAGCGCTCCGAAGAAGGCCTTGACCTGGTCCGGGTTCTCGTTGTTGTAGTCGGTAACGCCGTCACGGATGCCTGCGCCGAGCGGCGCGGCTTGATCGCTGATGGCCGGCGGGACCTCGATGTACGGGAGGGCCTCCACGGGAATATTGATGATCGGCGGCGGATCGGCAGCTACCGCAACGGGTGCTGTCAGGGTGGCGACCGGCACCGCCAAAGCGAGTGCTGCGAAAACCGTTGCCAGCGCACGCTTGGTCATGATTCCTCCTCGATACCCGGACAAGAAAGGCCCGAAAAATCAGGCTAGCCCACGCGCCGACCAGACTTCAGGCAATCGGATAGATCGCGGTCTCGGTTGCCTTGACGACGAAGAAAACCCGCGAGCCAGGGACGAGATCCAAATCGACCGCGGCGGCGGGAGTCACGTCCGCCATCAGCCCCGCATACGGACCGTCGTCGTCGCCACGCACACGGACGACCGCTCCCCTGTTCTCGATCTCGCCGACCGCCACCTCGAAACGATTGCGTGGACTTCCGCCCGGCAACTCTGCGTAGACCGCGACGGCGGATGGGCTGAACACCGCGACCGCCCGCTCGCCGACCGCCGCCTGTTCGTCGCTCGACCCGTGCACAAGCAACCCGCCACTTCCGCGAAGCACACCCGGACCCTCGATCACGCCTGCGCACAGGTTCATGCCCGCGATCCGTGCGGCGAAGGCACTGCGCGGTCGGGCAAGCACGTCGCGAACCGGACCTTCTTCGACGACTCGGCCACCATCGACCACAACGACCCGGTCCGCAAGCGCCAGAGCGTCGAGCGCATCGTGTGTCACCAGGACCGCGGTCAGTTCGGAGTCGGCGAGAACTTTCCGCAGCAACCGCCGGATCGCCGGAGCGGCACCAACATCCAACGCCGCCAACGGTTCGTCCAGCAGCAGCAGCTGCGGATCGGCAGCGAGCGCACGTGCAACTGCGACGCGCTGCGCCTGGCCCCCGCTGAGTTGAGCGGGCTTGCGGTCGGCCAACTCTGCTGCGTCGACGGCGGCGAGCCACTGCCCCGCTGTGACCCTCGCCTGGCGTCTCGAAGCACCTGCGCTTCGCGGCGCGAATTCGACGTTCGCCTCGACGGTCAGATGTGGAAACAGCATCGGTTGCTGTGCAAGCAAGGCGATTTCACGTTTGTGCGGCGCCACGTTCAGGTTTCGAGACGCATCCGCCAACTCCCGACCGTTCAGTGTGACGCCACCACGGTCGGGACGCGTCAGCCCCGCTATCACCGAGAGCACGGTGGACTTGCCCGCCCCGTTCTGCCCGAGGATCGCGGTTACCGAGCCTTTCGCCACCGTTACCTCGACATCGATGGCACGCGACTCGACGACCGCATGAACCCACAGGCCGCTCACAGCGCACCGGCCGAACTTCGGCGCCGCACGGCGACGACTATGACGATCGCGACGACGACCAAGACAAGCGAGAGGGCAACGGCCGCATCGGGATCGGATTCACGTTGGAGGTAGATCTCCAGCGGCAGCGTTCTCGTGACGCCTTCCAAGCTGCCCGCAAATGTCAGCGTCGCACCGAATTCACCGAGCGCACGGGCGAACGCCAGCACAGCACCCGACACCAGACCCGGCAGCACCAGCGGCAACGTGACCCTACGCAGTACGGTCGTCGGGCGTGCCCCGAGTGTGGCGGCGACCGCCTCGTATCGTTGGCCGGCGGTTCGCAGCGCTCCTTCGAGACTGACCACGAGAAACGGCAGTGCGACGAACGTCTGCGCGAGAACAACTGCCGTGGTGGAGAACGCGATACGAATGCCCATCATCTCTAGATGTTCGCCGAGCAGTCCTTGCCGACCGAACGTGTAGAGCAATGCGATGCCGCCAACGACGGGTGGCAGCACCAGGGGCAGCAGAATCAGCGAGCGCACCACCGAGAGTCCGCGAACGTTGCTGCGTGCAAACACAATTGCCATCGGCACGCCGAGAATCACACACAGCACGGTGCTTGCGAAAGCAGTACGAAGGCTCAATTTCAGTGCAGCGACTGCAGATTCGGACGTGACCAGCTGGACAAAGCTCCCCCAGTCGACCTTGGCTCCCATTGCGACCAACGGCAGCACGACGAGCAGGCAACCTACCAAGGCCGGCAGGTAGATCCATAGTGGCAGCCCGACCCGAACGTCGGCCTGGCGCCGCTCGGTTGTCATGGTGCTTGAAAACCGGCCTTCAGCAGGATGTCGCGTCCCTTCGGTCCCGACACAAGCTCGACGAATTTCGTTGCAAGATCAGGATCTTTTGTGCCTTTCACCGTCACGATCGGATAAGTGTTCACCGCCTTCGCCGCCTCCGGAAACGACACCGCGGTCACCTTGTCACCGGCGACAGCAGCATCGGTGACGTAGACGACGCCGGCGTCGGCCTGTCCAGAGGTGACCTTGTTGAGCACGTCGGTGACCGACGATTCCTCGCTGACAGGGGCGAGGTCGGTTCCTGTTGCGTCTTCGACCTTCTTGGTGGCAGCTCCACACGGCACCTGCGGCGCGCAGACGACGAGTTGAGTTCCCGCTTCAGCGAGGTCGGCGAACGACGTGATGCCCTTCGGGTTTCCGGGAGCAGTGACGATCGTGAGCGTGTTGGTCGCAAAGTCGACGGGTGCGCCTGCGGCAAGTCCGGCGTCGGTCAGTTTGGTCATGTTGGCGGTATCCGCAGACGCAAACACGTCCGCCGGTGCGCCCTGCGTCAGTTGTGCGACGAGATCCGACGATCCCGCGAAGCTGAATGTGACGTTCGCCCCTGGGTTTTCAGCTTTCAGGACGTCGCCGAGTTCGGTGAAGGTCTGCTTCAGCGACGCCGCGGCGAACACTGTTATCTCACCCGAGGTGGAACCGGGGGTTGTGTCGTCCTGCGACGACCCGCAACCACCGACGAACCCAATGGCACCTGCGCACGCCACAACCGCGGCCAAAAGACGTTTCACGAAATTCCCCCAGGAGTCTCGACGATGACCGTAGTGGCTTTTACGACGGCAACTGCGAGGCTGCCTGGCTCGAGCTGCAATTCACGAACTGCGTCAGCACTCATCAAGGAGACAACGGTGAAAGGGCCGCATTGCATTTCGACCTGAGCCATGACCTTGTCCACGACGACTTTGGTGACGAGGCCGACAAACCGGTTCCGGGCGGAACTCCCGCCGCCGACCGGATCGTGTGGCGGATTGGCATTCGAACGCGCGAACTCGGCAAGCACATCGCCTGCGATGACTTTGCGACCCGAGTCGTCGGTCGTCGCCGCCAGGGCGCCGTTGTCGACCCATCGACGCACCGTGTCGTCACTTACTCCGAGGAGTTGGGCCGCTTCGCGGATTCGGATACTGGGCACAGGACGATACTAGAACCGCAGACGCGCGCAGAACAACCGATCCGATCCGCAGCTGCGTGCACAGCCCCGCTTATCAGTCCTCAGCCGCGGCCGGAAACGAGGTCGGAAACTGCTCCGACTCGAGTGTTCACGTTCCACACGTTCGAGCACTGCGGGCATTGCAGGAACACCCGCGGACCGTCGTTCCCGAGCAGATATTGCCAGTGCGAAGCACAGTTGCTGCCGTCGAAGCACGAGATGCAGCCCGAATCCTTGGCGCAGTTCGCGCACGGCAACCACGCTCGGCGCGCAGCGTCGGCGCACGGGTCGATCGGCATTGCGTCAGACAGCATCGCGCGCTCCAGGATCGGGCAACACGCCGGCGACGACGAGCTCGTCGTAGATGCGCTGCTGCTCGTCATCGAGACCGCTGTACAACATGTCGTATGCCAGTTCCTCTTCGCGAAGCACTGCGACAGGGTCCCAATCGTCGCCGAGCGCTTCCAGCACAGCGGTTCGCCGCAGCACCTCGTCCAGCGTGAGGTCGAGGGCGAACGACATTTCCATTTCGCTACTCACCTGATCACCCTCGTTCCTGCAGTATCGACATCGAAAAGTTAGGGTCGCTTAACCTGCATCATGATCACAATGACGTGGATCACGTTTTGGAAATAGTCTGGAGAGCGCGATGAAGTTCACAGCAGTCCTGGAAGGCGCAGGCAAGACCGCGACGGGCATCGAGGTGCCGGTAAGCGCCGCGAATCGGACGTCGGCGGGGGTGTCGGCGTGATCAGACCGAAAGCACTGCTGTTCGACGTCCAAGGCACCGCGACCGACTTCTTCACAACGGTCACCTCGGAGGCCCTCCGGATCGATCGTGGTCGCAACGACGGCGTCGACTGGGCTGACTTCGTCAATCGTTGGCGCGCAGCGTATTTCACTGCAGTCGCAGCGACGCCAACCCCAGCCGGAACGTGGACCTCGGTCCACTCGATCTACCGGCGCACGCTCGACGCTCTCCTCCGCGACGCGGGCGTCGAGTACACCGACGCAGACGCGGAGGACCTGACACTCGCCTGGCAGCGGCTCGTCCCATGGCCGGATGCAGTACCGGGCCTACGGCGGCTGAGCACCAAGTACACCCTGGCAACGCTGTCGAATGCTGATGTCAGTGCCGTGGTGAATCTGTCGAAACGAGGCGGATTGCCGTGGGACGCAATCTTCACCGCCGAGATGGTCGGCGCCTTCAAGCCCGACCCCGCGACCTATTCGACGGCCGCGCGCTACCTCGGCCTGCCGCACGGCGAGATCATGATGGTCGCCAGCCACAAGTACGACATCAGAGCTGCCGCAGCCCTCGGCTTCCAGACGGCGTTCGTTGCCAGACCACTCGAATTCGGTCCCACCGCACAGGCCGACACCGAATACGACGACGCCTTCGACCTCAATGCTTCCGACTTCATCGACTTGGCCGACCAACTGGGCACCTGACGCAAAAGTCAACTTGGTTGACTTATCGGGAGAGATGCGACATCCTCAAGAAGTCAACCCAGTTGACTTAATCGAAGGGACCACCATGGCAGTCATCACCGCACCCACAGGCCCGACTCACGAAGTAGGCGGCACCCGCTTCACGTCGTTGGCAACACCGAGCCGAGGTTCCACCGACACCAGCGTGTGGCGGGTCGAAATTGCACCGGGAACACCCGCGACTCCGCATCGCCTGACGAAAGAGGAAGTATTCGTCGTCCTTGCAGGCACAGCCGCAACACGTATCGACGGACTCGACGCAGAGGCCGCAACCGGCGAGTCGTCGTCGTTGTTCCGCCTGGCGTCGACTTCGAAATCACCGCAGCAGGCGACGAACCACTACAAGCACTGTGCTGCCTTCCGGTGGGCGGGCAAGCGCTCCTAGGAGACGGCAAAGCTTTCAACCCACCGTGGGCGCAATGACCGTGGGACAGCCACCCCCACTTGCCCGTCTGTTCGCCATCGCCTATCGCTCGTTTATCGACGGCCTGCACACCCGTCTCGCCGAACGCGGCTGGTCGGACGTCCGGCCCAACTACGGTTTCGTTCTGATTGCCGCTCGGGACAACGGAATTCAATCGTCGGAGATTGCAGTTCTGATGGGCGTATCCAAACAGGCTGCCTCGAAGTTGATCGAGGCGATGGAGGCCGCCGGCTATGTCCGACGCGACCCGCACCCCGCCGACCAACGCGCGAAGATCATTCACCTGACCGCGCGCGGCACCGAACTCCTCGTTGCGGTCGAAGAGATTTACGAGGAGCTCGAGCAAACGTGGGCGGACGCGATCGGCCGCAGGCAGGTCGAGACCGTTCGCACCGGAATCACGAAAGCGCTCATGGAGACCAACGACGGGAAGCTACCTGCCATCCGTCCGCCTCAAACCTGAGAAGCAGCAAGAACCTCGAGTATGGACGCGGCGAGCTCGCGACGGCAGATCACCAGGTCGGGCAGGTACGGATGCGATTCGTTGTAGCGCAACGGACTTCCGTCGATTCGAGAGCAATGCAGACCGGCCGCCAACGCCACGCCGACAGGTGCGGCCGAATCCCACTCCCACTGACCTCCCGCATGGACGTAGGCGTCGGCGTCACCTCGAACGACCGCCATCGCCTTTGCTCCGGCAGAACCCATGCCGATGATGCGGGCGCCCAGACGCGCTTCCAGGTCGACGGTGAACGCGGGCGGCCGACTGTCGCTGACAACGATTCGGATCGGTCTGTCGACGGGACCGGAAAGTACGGCGACATCGTCGCTCGCATGGACCGTTCCGAGGACAGGCATCGCGACCGCCGCAGCCGTAATCCCCTGGCCCGCTTCCCATAACGCGACGTGCACGGCCCAATCACCGCGGCCTGGCATGCTGAACTCTCGGGTTCCGTCGAGCGGGTCGATGATCCACACGCGCGACGCGTTCAACCTGGATTTGTCGTCCACCGATTCCTCCGACAACACGGAGTCGTTCGGCCGATCGACCGAAAGCCGATCGAGCAGAAGCACATTCGCCAGTTGATCACCCTTGCGACCGAGCGCCTTACCGTCGATCAACTCCTCCTCGGCGGCACGCAACGTCAGCAGCAATTCACCCGCCTCGGCAGCGAGTTCGGCAGCAAGACGCGCATCGGAGAGCGTGTTCATAGGCACAGTATTCACAGGTTCAGGTATTCCATGATTCGGGCCGCCTGCGCAACCGGGTTCCCGTCGGAGGGTCGCAGGACGAGCTCAGCGTGCGCCGGTTGCTCGTACGGATCGTCGATGCCGGAGAAACCACGGATCTCACCGGCTCGTGCCTTTGCATACATCCCCTTCGGATCGCGACGCTCACACATCTCGATGGGGGTGTCGATGAAGACCTCGACGAACCGCAGGCCTGCCTCCTCGTGCTGAGCTCTGATCCGATCGCGATCTGCCGCATAGGGACTGATCAACGACGCGACAGCGACGGTTCCGGCATCGGCGAGCAACTGCGCGACCGCACCGACGCGGCGCACGTTCTCCGACCTGTCCGCGGCGCTGAAGCCGAGGTCCGCGTTGAGTCCGTGTCGAAGATTGTCACCGTCGAGCCGATAGGCCGGATGGCCAGCAGCGACCAGTCGGCGCTCCAACTCCACTGCGACCGTAGACTTTCCACTTGCCGACAGGCCGGTCAACCACACCGTGGCACCCCGTGTTGCGCGCTCGTCCCGGGCAAGTGCCGATGCATGCCACACGACACGCGACGCGGACAGTGTCGGTCCGGTGATCATCCCCGCGGCAACCGTGTTGTTGGTCGATTCGTCGACAAGGACGAAGCTTCCCATCACCCGATTACGGCGATACGCATCGAAGAGAACCGGCTGCTGCAGCTTCAGCTGCACGCGACCGATCTCGTTGCAGGCCAGCGAGTCCGCTGACTCGTCGCGGTGGAGGGTGTTGATGTTCAGTCGGTAGTCGAGCCGGACGACCTGCGCCCTGACCGCGCGGGTCGTGTGCAGCATCGTGTACCTAGCGTCCTTGCTCAGCGTCGATCGATCGGCGAACCAACAAACGAGCGCGTCGACCTCCTGCCCGATCAGAGGCCGATTGTTCGGACGCGCCAACACGTCTCCGCGTCCGACGTCGACGTTGTCGGCCAACTCGATGCACACCGCTGCCGGCGCGAACGCCTCCTCGATCGGCCGACCACCCGGTCCCCAGATCGCTTTGACCCGTGTGGTGAAACCGGAAGGGAGCGCGACGACTTCGTCACCGGGTTTGAAGATGCCACTTGCGATCGTCCCGGCGTACCCGCGGAAGTCGTGCAGGTCAGCACCAGCTTGCTGTGGTCTGATCACGTGCTGCACGGGGAAACGCGCATCGATCAGGTTTCGGTCGGAGGCGATGTGTACCTGCTCCAACGTGTGCAGTAGCGAACCACCCTCGTACCACGCCATATTCGTGCTGCGCTCGACGATGTTGTCGCCGAGCAACGCAGAAACCGGAATGAAGGTCAGGTCGGGAACATCCAGCTTCATCGCGAATTGCCGGAACTCCGAGCAGATCTCGTCGAATCGTTCCATCGACCACTCGACGAGGTCCATCTTGTTGACGCACAGCACCATGTGCGGAATGCCGAGCAGGCTTGCGATGAAGGCGTGGCGGCGCGTTTGTTCGAGAACACCTTTGCGAGCGTCGATCAGCAGCAACGCAAGGTCAGCTGTCGACGCGCCCGTCACCATGTTCCTGGTGTACTGCTCGTGGCCTGGCGTGTCCGCAATGATGAAGCGCCGGTGCGGAGTTGCGAAGTAGCGATGTGCGACGTCGATGGTGATGCCTTGCTCGCGTTCGGCGCGCAGTCCATCGGTCAGCAGTGCGAGATTGGCGTATTCGTCACCGCGTTCTCTGCTGGTCCGCTCGATGGCCTCCAGCTGGTCTTCGAAGATCGACTTGGAGTCGTAGAGCAGGCGCCCGATCAGGGTCGACTTGCCGTCGTCGACGCTGCCCGCAGTCGCGACTCGAAGCAATTGCGGCATCAGAAGTAGCCTTCCTTCTTGCGATCTTCCATACCCGCTTCCGAGATCCTGTCGTCGGCGCGGGTCGCACCACGTTCGGTGACGCGACTGGCCGCCACCTCGGCGACGACCTCCGCCGATGTCGCCGCCGACGATTCGACGCAACCGGTACAGGTGGCGTCACCGACTGTCCTGAAACGAACCGTCGCTTCGTGTTCCGTCTCGCCGGGTAGCAAGGTCAGAAACCGGGTGCTGGCCAACAACATTCCGTCGCGGGCGACGACCTTGCGTTTGTGCGCGTAGTAGATCGACGGCAGGTCGATCTGCTCGGCGTGGATGTATTGCCAGATGTCGAGTTCGGTCCAGTTCGACAGGGGAAAGACCCGTATGTGCTCGCCTTTGCGGTGCCGTCCGTTGTACAGGTTCCACAGCTCGGGTCGTTGCGCGCGGGGATCCCACTGGCCGTATTCGTCGCGGAAGCTGAACACTCGTTCCTTCGCCCGTGCCTTCTCCTCGTCTCGCCGTGCGCCTCCGAACACAGCGTCGAAACCGTTTGCGGTGATCCCGCGGAGCAATGCCGTTGTCTGCAAACGGTTTCGACTTGCTCGCGCTCCGGATTCCTCTATCGAACGACCCGCGTCGATGTCGTCCTGCACGCTCGACACAACAAGCCGCAATCCACGTTCCGCCGCGGTCCTGTCTCGGAATTCGATGACTTCGTCGAAGTTGTGGCCGGTGTCGATGTGCATCACTGCGAACGGAACAGGGCCAGGCCAGAACGCTTTTGCCGCGACGTGCAACATCACGACCGAGTCCTTACCTCCGGAGAACAGCAGTCCGGGCCGCTCGAACTGCGCGGCTACCTCTCTGAAAATGTGAACCGCTTCTGCTTCGAGGGCTTCGAGGTGGGTCAGCTCGTAGCTTGCACGTGTCATCACAGCACCCCTGCTCTTGGTTCGACGGCCTGAGTTTCGACGGGTTTGATCCCACCGACCTCGTTGGTGATCGCGTCGGCCGCTTCGATCAATGCCCTAGCCCGCAAATCGATTTCGGCGCGGTCGATGGCCGACCCGACGAACAGGGTCAGCACCATGGATTGGCGCGCATCGGCGTCGTAGGTCGGCGCGGCGATGAGGCTCACCGGGTGCCGGTCGTCGTCGACACCGTCCTCGAGATAGACACGCTCGCCGAGGATCGTTGCCATCTCACCGATGATCTCGCGCAGCTCCTTCGGTATTTCGTCGGCCGCGACCCCTGCGAGCACCGTGTGCAGGCGTTGCCCCAGTGCCGTCATCGTCTCGACCAAATAGCCTGTGCGGCGGCAGTGTTCGACTACCTGCCGCAAGCGTGTGCGGTCGATCCGCATGGGCAGCGTCGGCTCGCGATCGAGCCAGCGGTCGAGTTCGGTGTCGCCGCCCCACAACACGTACATCAGGCCGACCGGCGGAGCGAACGGGTAGAGCTGTCCGACTCGGGCGTTGGGCCGGACGCCGGGCGGCGCGGTCAGTTCGACGACGGCGATCCGGTCGCCGATCACGGTCGACGCCGAGCACGTCGTGCCGAACCGGTCGCTGAGTTCGGCGAGGTGGCGGCGCGCGATCGGACCGACAGCAAGTCCTTCCTGCGCTGCCCGACCCGCGCTGATGAGCGCCGGACCCAACCCGTAGCGCTTCGCGACCGGGTCACGCGTCAGGTAGCCGCCGTCGACGAGGGCGGACACGATCCCGAGACAGGTCGGCTTCGACAGCTCCAGACGACGAGCGAGTTCGGAAAGCCCGTATCTGCGGTCCTTGTGTGCGACAAGGAAGTCGAGCACGGCGACGACCCGCTCGGTTGGCGGTGAGCGACGACTACCTGCATCCGACGGCGGCGGGTCGGGTGGACCGGCAAAAGCGGGAGCCCCAGAAATCATTGACCATTCCTTAGAACACGTTCTAGTCTGCTTACAGCTGTTGTACCACGCAGGTACATATTTGGACCAGCCCCAATCAGGGCGAACGAGGAGCACACGTGCTGACCGATCCACTGGCAGAAGCCATCGCCGAAGCGGAGAAGTTGATCGAAACCGCCCCGCACATTCAGACGCCGCAAGACCTCCATGAGGGCTACCAATATCTGGCAGGCGGAATCTTGGCGACGATGCACGCGACCTGGGCAACCGAACGCGACCATCCCGGCTTCGTCCAGGGCACCGGACCGTTTATGAAGATGGGACTCGACAATCCCGACACGCTCTACTTCGGCGCACGGATCAACGACGACCACGAATACATCGTGACCGGAAAGCGTGGCACCACCGTCGACCTCAGCTTTCAGGTCCTCAACGGCAACTACACCAGCGCGAACGTGCCCGGCAGCGTCACGGCCTTCGACGACCGTGAACTACAGATCGACGCAGACGGATCCTTCCGGGCACACTTCGGTCCCGAACCGGCAAACGGCCGCACCAATTACTTCACCCTGGCGCCGGGTTCGGCTCAGCTGGTGGTGCGCGAGGTCTACAGCGACTGGGAGGCCGAACGCGGGACTCTGCGCATCGAACGTGTGGACACAGCGGGCACCGCGCCGCCACCGCTGACCGCTGAGCTGGTCGAGAAGCGCTTCGCCAGAGCCGGAAAGGCTTTGGTGACCCGCGTGCAGACCTGGCTGAAGTTCCCTGAGTGGTTCTATCTGAACCTCCCGGTCAACACGATGACCGAACCTCGGCTCACGCCAGGAGGATTGGCGACGCAGTACTCGTCGGCGGGGCATTTCGACATCGATGAGGACCAGGCCTTGATCATCACCGTCCCGAGATCGGATGCGCCGTATCAGGGTTTTCAACTCGGCAGTCGGTGGTACATCTCGCTCGACTACAGCAATCATCAGACCTCTCTGAATGCCCATCAGGCACAGACGGATCCGGACGGCAACATCCGGCTTGTCGTCAGCGAGCGCAATCCAGGGATCACCAACTGGATCGAGACGACGGGCCATCGGCGTGGGTATTTGCAGTTCCGGTGGCAGCGCGTCGACAGACGGTTGACCGAGACCGACGGCCCTACCGTCGAGGTCGTGGATTTTGCCGACGTCGAATCGAAATTGCCGTATTACCAAACGAATACGATCACACCCGAAGAATTTCGGGCCCGTATCGCAGCGCGTCAAGCCGCTGTCGCCAACCGGATGCTCGGGTGAACCGATGACACTCCCTGTGTCAACCTCAGGCGGCAGAAGCTGCCTGGTGTTGATCGATGA